>NZ_JAUQTZ010000111.1:0-21007 GCF_059803845.1 Rhizobium sp. UFLA01-1127
ACTCCGATACAAAGCCGCAAGCGCCTTTAGCGCGCGATGCAGAGCCACGCGCACCGCCCCTTCCGTCATCTTCAGCCGGTCCGCCGTTTCCCGCACGCTGGTGCCTTCGACGGAAATCGAGCGCACGATCGTCTTCCCCGGATCCTTTAACTGTTCCAGCATACGATCGACATCGAGCCGGTCCAAGGCGTCGGTATGCTCTTCCGCTTCCAGGAAATCGATCACGTCGTCAATCGGCACGCTCACATGGCGCCCACGCCTTCTCAGGCTGTCGATCAGCTTGTTGCGTACGATCGTCGACAGCCAGGGGCCGATCGGACGCGATGAATCCCATGTGCCGCGCTTCAGATGGACGGCCAGCAGCACTTCCTGAACCACATCCTCAGCCTCGCTTACCGGCGCGCCCAGCTGATCGCAGCGTCTTTTCGCCATGGCGCGCAGACGCGGCGTCACGGCGGTGAGGAAACGGTGGTAGGCCTGCGCATCGCCGTCAATGGCGGCACGCATCCAGACTGCCCATTCCTTTTCGCGCGCCGAATGATTCACTCGACATCTCCTCTACGCGGGACCGCAGGCTTTCGTTACCGGCAACGACACTTATTTTTCAAGCTTTTTCCGTTTCCAGCGTAACAGCCGAACCCCCTCGCATTTATCGGTGCCGACATAGGCTCCTGCCATGAAGCGTGTACGACTCCGGCTGGGCAAGTAGCCGGCATAATATAAATGACGTCATCTCGAAAAAAATTTCGATGCGGCTGTAACATGCGCTCCAGACGCTCCGTAGACCTCGATGCAAGCCAATGACGGCTCGCATCCATCTAGGAGACAGATCCATGAAGAACAGCATCCTCACCCTGGCCATTGCTGGCTCGATCGCCTCGGCACTTGCATCCGTCGCCGCCCCGGCTTCGGCCGCCGATACCAAGGAAAAATGCTATGGCGTCGCCCTCAAGGGCCAGAACGATTGTGCCGCCGGCAAGCATGATTGCGCCGGCAAGTCGACCATGAGCTACGACAAGATGTCCTTCAAGCTCGTCCCCACAGGCACCTGCACCTCGATGAAGACCCCGAAGGGCCACGGCTCGCTGACCCCGGCCTGATCCGAAACCGGATCGATTGTCAACCATCGCTCGTAAGGAGTTTGCCATGAATAAGATGTCCTCACTCGCGCTGGCCGCTTCGGTCGCAGCCGCAGTGACGCTCGTTGCTGGCACGACGACCGCATCGGCCGCCGATACCAAGGAAAAATGCTACGGCGTCGCCCTCAAGGGTCAGAACGATTGCGCCGCCGGCCCCGGCACGACCTGCGCCGGCACCTCGAAAGTCGACTACCAGCGGAACTCGTGGAAGCTGGTTCCCGCCGGGACCTGCGAGACGATCAAGACGCCGAGCGGTCACGGTACCCTGGCACAGGGTCCAGCCCCGGTCTGACAAGGCAGCGCAAACGCGTGGGCGGCGCAACCTTTTACGAGCGCCGCCCGCCTTCCGAACGCAAACCGCGTCAACTTTGCTGGAATTGCCCGAATCCGGAGGCCCGCAATGAAACCGTCAGAACTTCCCCGCCGTGCCGGCGTCGGCTTCAAGCCGGAACATTTTGCCGCGATCAATGGCGCCGCGCAGCCCATCGGCTTCTTCGAAGTCCATGCCGAAAACTACATGGGCGCCGGCGGTCCGCCGCATGCGCGGCTCGGCAGGCTGCGTGAGGATTATGCCCTCTCCATCCATGGTGTCGGCCTCTCCATCGGCTCGATGCAGCCGCTCGATGCCGATCACCTCGCCCGTCTGAAGATCGTCTGCGATCGTTATGAGCCCGAGAGCTTTTCGGAACATCTCGCCTGGTCGAGCCATGACACCACTTTCCTCAACGACCTCCTGCCCCTGCCCTATACCGAGGCGACGCTCAGGCAGGTCTGCGCTCACATCGATGAGGTTCAGGCACGGCTCGGCCGCCAGATGCTATTGGAGAATCCGGCTACCTATCTGCTCTTCGAGGAAAGCACGATCGAGGAGACGGAGTTTCTCGCCGACGTCGTCCGCCGCACCGGTTGCGGTCTGCTGCTCGACGTCAACAATGTCTTCGTCGCCGCCACCAATCATCACATGGACGCACGCGCCTATATCGAGCGCTTCCCGGTGCAATGGGTGCGCGAGATCCATCTAAGCGGCCATTGTGAGACCATCGACGATTCAGGAGCACCGCTTTTGATCGACAGCCATGACGCGCCGGTCAAGGATCCGGTCTGGACGCTGTATGAGGAGCTGATCGGCCGGACCGGGCCGATCGCCAGCCTGATCGAATGGGACAATGACGTGCCGGAATGGACGGTTCTGAGAGCAGAGGCCGAAGCCGCCGAGGCTATTATGAAGCGCGCCGCCGTACGTCGGGCAGCCTGAGGAGAACATAATGTCTCTCGCCATACAAAGTCAGTTCGCCGCAGCCCTCATCGATCCAGGCCTCGCCGTACCCGAAGGGCTGATGGCCTGGAACGGCCCGAAGCCTGCACGACGCTTTGGCGTCTATCGCAACAATGTCGCCATCGGCCTGATCGGCGCGCTCGCGTCGCGCTTTCCGGCAGCAGAAAGGATCGTCGGTGAGGAATTCTTCGCGGCCATGGCGCATGAATTCATCCGGCTGCATCCCCCGCGATCACCCCTGTTGCTCGCCTATGGCGATGACCTCCCTGATTTCGTCGAGACTTTCGAGCCGGCACGGGAAATTCCCTATCTGCCTGATGTCATGCGATTGGAAGTCGCACGGGGGCGGGCCTATCACGCCGCTGATGCGATACCGCTCGATGCAGCCTTGTTGGCGACTGTCGAACCGGCGGGTCTGGCGGAACTGGCTTTCGTGCCGCATCCCTCCGCCAGCATCATACGTTCCGCCAACCCGGTCATCACTATCTGGGCGATGAACACCGGCGAAATCGAGCTTGCGGATATTGCCGATTGGTCGGGCGAGGATGCTCTCGTCGTCCGCCCGCACATGATCGTCGAGGTGCATGGCCTTCCGCCGGGCGGGGCCGCGTTCCTGGAGCAGCTATTTGCCGGTGCCGCTCTTGGCCGTGCCTTCGAAGCGGCTCTTGCCGAAGCTCCGGATTTCGATCTTTCCGCCAACCTCGCCGGCACGTTTACGGCGGGTGCTTTCATGGCCATTCGCTGAACGCTGGAGGCGGATGATTTCAGGCCGAAACGACCCGAAATCTGAATCCGCCCTGAAATCAAAGGGTAGAGCATGATGTCGTCCGAAATCCCTTCGCACTTCGGCATCATGCTTGAGGGAGAACCGACATGCAGAACCAGATGATGACGGCCGCTCCGGCCGAGCGCCAATCCATGCCCCGAAGGCTCTATGACAGCCTGAAGCTTCTCGACCGCATCCCGCATGATCTGATCGCACTCGTTGCGCGATTGTCGATCGCCGCCGTCTTCTGGCAGTCAGGCCAGACGAAGGTCGATGGCTGGCATGTGACCGACAATGCCGTCTATCTCTTCCAGACGGAATACAAGCTGCCGCTGGTCGATCCTTGGATCGCCGCCCATATCGCCGCCTTCAGCGAGCATTTCTTTCCCTTTTTGCTCGTCATCGGCTTCGCAAGCCGGCTCTCGGCGCTGGCGCTGCTTGGCATGACTGTGGTCATCGAGGTCTTCGTCTATCCCGATGCCTGGCCGACGCATGGCACATGGGCGACCTGCTTTCTGGTGATCATGGCCGGCGGGCCTGGACGCATCGCGCTCGATCACCCGATCGCCAGGTGGTTCGCTCGCTCGGCCTGAGATCGGCCGGATGGGAGCGCCAATTGCGCGTGGCGCTCCCCGATGCCAAGCTGCTGCGTAATTCCTGCGCTGTCGCCTCGCAAAACTGCTGCGCAATTTGCATGGCATGCGTCAGCGAAGAACGGGTTCGCCGTGGAAGCGGCGGCGCGACGGCTTGGAAACGCCGAAGCCGACTTCCATCATCAGCCGCGGCTTCTGCGTCGGCACAGTGCCCATGTGGAAGCCGAAGGGATCCTCGACGAAGCCGGATCCGGCTTTGCCGGTCAGCGTCAGCGCATTCGCCTCGCCATAATAGTCGAGCACCTCGTTTGCCGGATGCCCGACAAGCAATGTCAGCTGATGCCGGACTCGCCGGCGCCTGTGGCTTCCCTTGACGAAGACATGCGGTCCGGTGCCCTCGTCCACATCGACCAGATTGAAGAAGAATTTCAGCATCCGCCAGTCGTCGAGATCGAAGTGATATTTGTCTAGCGAGGCAAGGCTTCTGTCGGTCTCGGAAGCCTGGGTCGGAAAGCTCCACCAGATGCGGGTGGTGATCACCTTGGCCTGCCCGCCGAGATATTGGCGGGCAACGTCGATCAGTAGCGGATCGCGCTGGACAGCCATGACTGCGGGGCAATCCAGCGAGCGTTCGAAGAAGTGACCGCTGAGGATCGATCGCCCGAAATGCGCCTCCGCTTCTCTGTGTTCGCTGGCGGTGAATTCAAGCTTCCTGTTGAAATTTCCGTAGCAGCCGGTATTTCCGGCGAATTCGGCGATCTCCTGATGAATGTGATCCGGCAGCATCAGGTTCGGATAGATGCCATCCGTCCGCAAGGCATCGACGACGGCGCTGCGCTCGACGCCGGCAAACATCGAGGCGCCGGAAACGGGGAACCTGACGGTTCGCTTGGTGGCGAGCCAATGGATCCGCCGAAACGGCAAGGTCCTGGCCAACAGGAACATGGGCAACCAGGCCGGATTCTCTTTGAGATCGGTCAAGTAAGTCGGTATCCTGACAGCCATACGCTTGAAGCGGCCGCCCTGCCGGGCGATGGACTCCAAGTCATTTGCCGGGGGATTGTGCATAGCTATCCTTTCTGCACAGTGCGAAACCCTTGGCAACAGGCCCAACTTCCTGTTGATTCGATTTAATCCTTTGAAACTTTAAGCTAATTCGCGCTGGCGAATGTCTGCTGCAGTGCGGCAAATAGAAGTCGGCAGCCCTTGGTCAAGAGGACGAAACTCGAAATCTGATTGACCCGATAGAAACTCTTGCGGAAACACGCCGGGCGCTCCAAAACGTTTGCCGGATCGCCCGGTGCGGTTGTTTCTGAGGCTTGACGGCCCAGGCGTCACGGAAGAACGCGGGAACAGCGCGTTTCATTTGCTGTTACTTAGGATAATAGCGCTAAGAACCGGTCAGGCGCAGATGAAAAGAGGAGATTGCGAGTGCGGGGCGGCGGTTTACGCCGGCTGCGTTTCCGGCAGTCTTCTAACAGTCACATTCCTGTTCCCATTATTGGATAGATGAGCGAGAAAACGTCAAAGAAGGCCCCCATATGACTGAAACAAAGACCTTTGATCCGGCGGA
Source organism: Rhizobium sp. UFLA01-1127 (assembly GCF_059803845.1). Classification (NCBI taxonomy): domain Bacteria; kingdom Pseudomonadati; phylum Pseudomonadota; class Alphaproteobacteria; order Hyphomicrobiales; family Rhizobiaceae; genus Rhizobium; species Rhizobium sp. UFLA01-1127. The sequence continues at coordinate 5,348 of NZ_JAUQTZ010000111.1, forward strand.
AGGCATAGTCGATTTCGACGCTGGCGAGGGCGAGAGCCCGACCGTGGTGGAGATGGACGATTATACCAAGAGTCTCGCTCAGGCGAAGGCCAAGTCCGTCAAGCTTATCGACGCCATCACCGGCCAGGTGCTGAAGAAGAAGGACGCGGTTCACGTCGACGACCTCCGCCCCTCGCTTGCGGATTTCATTCGGCTGAAGCATCCCGAGCTGCGCGCCGACGATTATGTCAGCCGCAAGGTCATGGATGACTATCGCGCGCAATATATCGCCGAATTGCTGACGGTGGAGCGCGGCGAGCTTTCAAATCTCGAGGACGAGGTCGTTGAAAGCCTGAAGACTCATGATACTCTCGCCGAGAATATCGAAGAGGACTACGAGGACAACCGCTCCATCGGCGACCGGATGGCCGATGGCGTCGCCTCCTTCGGCGGCAGCTGGACCTTCATCATCTCCTTCTGTCTGTTTCTCGCCGTCTGGATGGCCATCAATCTCATCATGGGCGACAAGCAAGCCTTCGACGCCTATCCGTTCATCCTGCTGAACCTGGTTCTTTCGACGATTGCGGCCCTCCAGGCGCCGATCATCATGATGAGCCAGCGCCGCCAGGAAGAAAAGGATCGCCTGCGCGCTCTCAACGACTACAAGGTCAATCTGAAGGCCGAACTGGAAATCCGCCATCTGCATGAAAAGGTCGATCACCTTCTCAATCGCCAATGGGAGCGTCTGACCGAAATCCAACAGATCCAGATCGAGATGATGCTGGAACAGGCGAAAGCCGCCACGCGGGCGATCAAGGCCAACAAAGCGGCGAAGGCGAAGACCAGTGCATTGAAGAGCCTCTTCACCAAGGTCAAGGATCCCGATTCGGACGATTCCGTCAACTGACCTTGGACCCAAGCGGCTGCACTTAACCGATCGGGCACAGAAGGCAGAGCTATCGCGTCAATACGAGTTGAAGCGGACCCTGAACAAGGGGTTGGGATTGGGGATGTAGTTCACTAGCATGCGGATGTCCCGGGCTAAGGTTCCAGGCCATTTGGCTTCTGCAATCCCGACCCTTTTGCAGGCGAGTAGGGTCTGCTGCCGCAGGCGGAATCTCCAACCGTTGCATTCACTGAAATTGTCGCTTTTTCTGATCGCCTATCTGGAACAAGGAGATCGCTATGGTGAAGCTTGCATATGGTTTAGGGGGACTGCTTGCTCTGGTCGGTCTCGTCTGGATGGGGCAGGGCAGTGGGTATTTTCCATATCCGGCCGAGAGCTTCATGATCGACCAGTCGCCCTGGATTTATCGGGGAGCTCTGGTCGCCATTGTCGGCGTTGTGGTGATCGCGCTGGCGCGACGCAAGCGGCCGCTCCCGTGATTGCCCCTGTTCACCAGTGTCGCAGGAATCTCTTCGCCCCGCACTGCAGGACCACGGCGAAAACGATCAGCGTATAGATCGGTACCTCCGCGGAACGCCTGAAGGTGGCTTCGGTCGATTGGCGACGCTTACGACACGGAACATCGATTTGAACTGACTGTGGATTGGCGTGGGTCCCATGGCATCGATCCGAAAGCAGGGGGCCTTCGTACTACTCTCGCCGCCTAATTTCTATTCGATGGACGCACTGTAGGCGGCACACATGGCCGCATAAATTAAACCAAACAGCCTCCGGCAAACCCGGCGCAGAACCTTGTCTCTGCCTGGATCGCGATCGTTACAACGTTGGTGGCTGTGTTGCCCCATTGAGGCAGGAGAGCGCAATCAATAATAGATTGAACGGGGCCAGCCGATTTGAAGGGTTTAGATCAAATAAGGCTCAGCTCTCTTTTGACAGCAGCGTGCAGCCATCATGCCAGAAATTTGTATCGTAAATCGTAGTGCGATAACGGCCGTACCGGGAGCCATTCCGCAGGAACGAGGGGCGAGCTTACTTTAACTTCAAACCCATGAAACCAGGCAATTTTGGCGTAAATGACCGCGTAGCTTGAAATCAGGCTCTCTGTATATCCAGTTTCGTCGTTCGCCCGGCTCCGCACCGCCCTAGGCTCGGCGACGGCGGCAATCGCCGCCTCCATACTTGGAACGTCACGATCCGCCAGCGCCAGAAAAAACTGATGATCGATGATGTATTTCTTCAGCTGCGACGTTTTCGGGGGATCGGCCAAGACCCGTGCGCAGCGATCTCTCAAGCGATCCCATTCGCCGCGAATGGCAACGACGCCCTGATAGGCAAAGAAATCGGCGGTTTTCGTATTTTCGATCCGATCCGGATAATAGAGGTCCGGGTTATTCGCATACCACTCGATGAGGTCTCGGTTGTCCGACAGCAACGGATGCAAAAGCTCCAGAAGCTTGCCAATTGCACCGTTCCGGTCGATTTCGATCTCGTAGATTTTTCTTTTCAGGCTGGCAGACAGAAAAAACCAATCCTTCATCGCATTCAAATCGTGCAAGCCAAACCATGCGTATATGGCATTCGCAAAAGCATTGCTGCGAAGATTGCGCAAACATCCTTCGAAACTGCCAGTTCCCGCTTCAATAAATGACAAGGCTCGCTGAACAGAGACAGAAAGTGCCTCCATATGCCCTTTCACATGTATCAGGCGCTTCTCGGCAGCCTCACTGAGATTTACGTCAGTCATGGATCACCTATTTTATGCAGCGTGTCGCTCACCACTCCGAATAAGCGCCCTTCCAGCTTTCCGACCACCCGAGAGGCAGCCTCACGGGCGGATCGCAAAGCGACAACTGCTTTTTGCCACGGCTTCCTCAGCTCGTGTCGTTACTCCCGCTCTTGATGGATGGCTATCTGGCCCAGACGCGGATCTCCGTCGATCAACCCGCTAGCGGCTAGCAAGCGGAGCGCTGAAATCGCCCGCGTAGGCCATTCTCGTCACGCCCCTTTCCCTCTACTCCTGTGGCAATGCGTAGCGAAGCACGCGTAGCTCGTCGTCATCTTCGAGCGAAATCTCCAGCACCTGGTTGACCAGGTCCGGCGCGACCTCCAACTCCTGGAGCGCCTGCTCGAAAAGCTCGATTTGCATGTCCAGATCCATGCCAGGTGGTCCATTCAGACAGATCAGTCCGGCATGGATCGCGACGTCTGCATATTGCCCCTTGGAGCCAGGCGTGTCCTTCGGTCCGCGAAAATCCACCGAGTTCTTGGTTACGAATGTCCAATCACCGCCAAGGATGATCGGCGTTAGTTCCCAATCCTTGCGGCCGGCCAAACCCATCCAGACGACGTGGCTCGTTTCCCCCGTGACCCTTGTCTTTGGCGACTTTCGCAAGTGCCGGACTGAGGCATTCATCGATGAGGAATTTCATCCCGCCTTCCTACTGCGAGCGACGCGGCGGTCGGCGATGATCGTTGCGTCCTCGGGCAAATCGGTGGAGACACGCGGACGCCCACGAAGCGGATTCGCCTCCGCATAGATCGCAGCGAGATGCACCTTCACGGCGTCAAGGCTCGGCCAAGCGTCGAGAATACGCTCGATCGGGAGTCCAGCCGCCACGGACGCGGCGACATCGTAGACCGGAACACGCGTACCGCTGATAACCGGTGTGCCGCCCAAAACATCGGGTGACACCGAGACGAGTTCGCGGGCGGCCGCAAGATCGGCCAACCGCTTGCTCGTCTCCTTGACGAACGGAAGCAGGTCGATGGTCAAGAAGTCGTCGCGTACAGTCCAGTCCTCACGCAACAGCGCCGGCCAAGCCTGGAATCGCGAGCGCGTCAAGCGCGGACCGATGGTCTTGATCGCAAAGAGTCGCTCTTCCGAGGTCAGGCGTCTGGCGCTCTCGAAGTAAAAGGATATGAACGAGCACGCGCCGGCCAGAACGTGCCGACCATTGTCGAGCGAGACAAACACTTCTGGCAGAATGTGCTCGTCGATGGCGCGGTTCACGTCGCGCAGGCTCACGCGCGCAACGACAGCGGCCTCGCTCGGCTTCAGCATTTCCGCAACAGCTGTCATGTGGGCTTTCCTAATTAATTCTTCCGATTGGTCGGAATATATAATCTTGACGCGCCAGTTACAAGTTTTCTCCTAAAATCTTTCGATCCGGAAGGTGTGCACGTCGCTTTTGCGAGCGCGCTCTATGCCTACGGCACGGAGCCAGGCTCAAGCCCCTCTCCGCTGATGCCAGTAACGATCGCATCGTGCGGGCTGCTCTCGCAGCGCCTTGACGCCGGCACGCGACCAATGCTCGCGCATTTGTCGCTGACACCGGCGACTTCCTTTCTTCAGTCGGGAAAAGAGGAGCGCTGCCCTCTCTTCCCAGCAAGAACAAAAAGCCGTTTCCCCATCCTTCGGGCTGACGCCCTGCAGGACGATCGCCCTCGGCTTTTTCTTCCTGCCCCCTTCTCTCCCGCTGGTCCGCCCGAGCTCGGGAAGCAGGAGCCAAGTGCTCACGCTTCGCGAGATCAAGGGAAGAAAGGACAAGCTCATGACGATCTATACCGATACCGCCCGCTACGACACAGGCCGCGCCATGACCGAACTGCGCAGGGCCGCGCCCTCGATCTTTGCAACGACAACGCATGAAAGCCGGTCCGAGCGTTTCCAGCCGATCCCGACAATCGATGTCCTGCGTGGCCTCATGAAAGAGGGCTTTGTCCCCATCGGCGCAAAACAGTCGTCGAGCCGGATCGCAGGAAAGGCGGATTTCACCAAGCATCTGATCCGCCTGTGTCGTATCGATGACGGCAATATCTACAATGTCGGAGACACCGTTTGCGAAATCTTGCTCAAGAACGCCAACGACGACACCAGCGCCTACGAATTGCTGGCAGGACTCTTCCGTTTATTACCTGCAGGCAATAAACGGAACTATGTCCGGAGCAGGACTATGTCCCGCAAGCGCAAAAAAGTGTGTAATTGCTGGATGATATCAAGTCGTTGCCATCCATAGCAAACTCCCGCCCGGGCACTTCTGCCCTGATAGGAGTTTTCATGAACAAGCAGTCTTATGATGAAGCACGGTCGTTGGCCAAACAGCGAACGGTCCGCTCGGTCCTTCTATCCGCGATTTCTTCGCCATTTTGATCAAGCGGGCTATGTCGGACGCACCGTCTACGCAAAAATCTACCGGGCAGCCGACTTCGATCGTTGGCTAGATGCCGAGCATATCGGACTCAGCGCCGTCGATGAGCAATGCGTTGCACGTTATCACGCGAGGGATAGCGGCTGTCGTTTGGCATTTAATTGTAAGAATGCGCCCGTTCCGGGAGGTGATGGCACTTAATGTGAGATTCTTTGCTGGAATTTTCGGCTCTGCACGGCTTCCGATACGGCAATAACCCTTTGTTAAACTGGGTTTTTTGATGAAGCTTGGCCGCAGTTTGCCATATTTCCCATGGCGACGAATCTCACATTAAGTGCAAAAATGGAAACCAGAATCTCAAATTAACTGGTCAATCTCAAATTAACTGGTCAATCTCAAATTAAGTGCCGCGCTATCTTGTTGAAATTATTGCGTGCGGAGTCTTGCGATTAAAGGCCCTGCCCTCACGGGTAAGGGCGTGATCATTCACCCTTGATTCAAGAATTGTTAATTGGAACGGCGATGCAGCAAAAGTGCGACATTTATTTCAGTGAACCTACGCGAACAGATCGCCTTAAGTTTGTCAGCATGTTTGACAAGAATTTTCGATATGAAGAAGGCAAAGTATATGTCGGTTATTTGGGGGTCAATGTTGATAGAGTAAAATTGGTCTCCATCGTATCTGATTTGCGAAAAAGTAATATAGCCTGTTTTAGCGCCCCGATTGAGTATAGAGACAATGAAAAATTGTCACTCGATGCCGCAATCGTTTTGGCTAATGAATATGCAAAATCCATTGAAAACTCCGTCGCACTTTCATCCATGTTAAAATCAAAATCCCCTCCGGTATATTGGGCTTTTGATTTGGAGAACGAGGGATTTGACGGGAAAGCTGGCGGAGTTGTTATGGTTGATCGGATTGATGGTCACATTTGGAGTCAACGTGAATATGAGGAATACATGTATGACTTCAATAATATTTTGTAGTTAAGCTCGATATAAAACTACGGTAACAGTCCACTCATTTTGTGGCACGGGGCGAAATACTACTTTCTCATGACCGTCATGGGTGTGAGGAAGCATAGGCTGCCTTCGCCGAGTTTACATCGACGGCGGCTGAATTCAACCTGACCGGTGTGCCGCGATCCGATCGGACGACGATTGATCACGCTCTCATCCGCGGATTGTTTACCGCGAGAAAGCCACTGGCGTCACTCAGGTCAATAGTCACGTCATCGGGACCGGCAACGTCACCACCGTCTCCGGTGGCGACACCACGCTTGACGGTGCCGTCGTCTCAGGCAATAGCGTCTCGACGATCGCGGGCGGTGATCTCAACATCGTCAGCCGTCAGGATACGGCCACCTATGACGAGAAGACGCTCGGTGCCAGCCTTGGTTTCTCCAATCTGACAGGAATCTCGGGCGGCGCGCAGGTCGGCAAGACAAAGGGCACTTACGCCAATGTCGCCGAACAGTCGGGCGTCGTCGCTGGCGATGGCGGCTATCACGTCACGGCCGGTGGCAATGTCGGTCTCATCGGCGGCGTCATCGCGTCCACCGCTGATCCCGCCAAGAACGATCTGACGGCCAGCTCGCTCACCTTCTCCAACCTCGAAAACACCTCGAAGGCCTCCACCTCGAGCTACGGCTTCAGCCTGACGCCTGGCGGCATCCCGGTTCCAAGCGTCGGCCAGCCGGCCAAGCAGAGCGACACGGGATCAGCCCTCGCCACGCTGACGCCGGGCAAGCTCACGCTCTCCAACCAGACCCAGGATCTCGAAAGCCTCAACACCGACCTCTCCAAGGCTAACGACACGGTCAAGCCGTTCGACATCGACAAGCTCAAGGGTAGCGTCGCCTTAACCGGCTGGTTGGGATCGAGTTGATATTCGGGTTTTTATGACCGAATCCCTGCACGCACACTTCAAACGCCACCGCTTTCCCGCCGAGATCATCGCCCATGCGGTGTGGCTCTATTATCGGTTTCCGCTCAGCTTCCGTGACATCGAAGATCTTTTGGCGGAACGCGGCATCAACGTCTCATTCCAGACTGTATCGGAATGGGCGGCGAAATTCGGCTTGAAGTTTGCGCACCAGCTCCGACGGCGCTCACGAGGCCACTTTGCCGATAAGTGGCAGCTCGATGAGATGGTGGTGACGATCAAGGGAAAGAAATACTGGCTGTGGCGCGCCGTCGATGCAAACGGTTACGTCCTCGATGCCCTGTTGCAAAGCCGAAGAAACAAGGCAGCCGCCCTGCGTCTGATGAGAAAACTGCTCAAGGATCAAGGGATCACCCCGCGCGTGATGATAACCGACAAGCTGCGTTCCTATTCGGCCGCGAAGGCCGAGTTGATGCCGGGCATCGAACATCGCTCGCACAAGGGATTGAACAACCGAGCCGAGAATTCTCATCTGCCGCTACGACGATGAGAGCGACGTATGATCCGCTTCAAGTCCGCGCGACAATGTCAGCGTTTCGTCTCAACTCACGGCCAGATCGCCAATCTGTTTCTTCTTCACCGGAAATACTTGACCGCCGCAGACCATCGTCCGCTTCGCGCTGACGCCTTCTCCACCTGGCGAAAAATCGTCTTGTCAATTGGAACGTGAAAATCAGGCCGAAGGGACTATTACGTCTCAAATGCGGTTAAGGCGACGCCACCGTCGCCGGCCTTAAGCGTGATGTCTCCGCCGGCCTTGATGGTGGATACCGCATTGGTATCGGCACTCTGGTTGACTTGATCGGTAAAGCGCCCGACGCCGATGCCGATCGAGGCGCCGCCGCCGTTAGTCGAGACCTGGATACCAAAGCCAGAACGCTTGTCGCTCTTCGAGGTGTCGTCGCTCTCATGGCCCGGCAAGATATTGATATCGCCGGTTGCGTTACCCGTGACATTACCGTTGGTCGCGGCGATCGAAGAGCCGATAATGTTGAGGTCGCCCTTAGTGGCGTTGAGGGTGATGTTGCCATTGGCGGCAGACAGCGTCGAGCCGATATTGTCGCTCGAACTTTCGCTGATCGTCTTGTCATGGCTGCCATAGATCGAGATAAACCCACCGCCGGAACCGACGCCGATGCCCGACTTCTTGGTCTGCTTATCGCTCTCGTGTTCCTCCTGAGCCCCCATGACGGTGACGGTGGAGCCGGAGAGGCTGAGATCATTGCCCGCTGCCATTTCCGAACCCGATACGACAGCCTCGCCACCGGCGCTGGCATTGATATTGCCGGATGCGGAAATCGAGGAGCCAACCGTATTCTCGTCGTAGGTATGGGTATGGGTCTTCGACGATGAGAGGAAGCCGCTTTTCTTGCTGTCGGTAGTGGTCTCGTCGGTGTCCTTGCCGGAGGCGATAACGATGTTGCCCGCTGCCTGGATGTTGGCGTTGGCCGTGTGCGTCGCATCGCCTGCTGTGACATCAGAGGCCGAAATCGTGACATTGCCACCCGTAGAGGCGATATTGACGCCAGTCTGGCCCGAGATCGACGAGCCTTCTGCCGTCGTCGTTGCTTCGCTTGCCTTCTTTGAACCGGACTTGCTGGACGACGACGCGCTATCCGTTGCCTCACCAATGGTGATATCACCCTTGGCGGCGAGGTTGGCGGTACCGCCCTTGGCATCGACATCGGAGCCGAAAATGCTGCGGTTCATCGACATAGCGCGCCCGATGCTACTTTTCGTCATCCCAGGCTGGCTTTGTCATGTTGATTCCTTGCGTAAGCTCATTCAGCCGCCCTTCGACGCTTTCCCTCATGTGAGCAGCATCGTTTTTTTGATGTGGAACGCCCGTTGGTGACAAATAATAGGTCTCCTGAGGCGCGCCATCGAGGATCGCCCTCTCCGCTGGCGGATAGTGTGGAAAACTATCACTTTCGAACGCCTTCAGCAGCTTTTCGGGCAAAACACGGATCGCATGCCCGCGGTGGCGCATCAGGAAGTGATCGGTGCGACGCCAATGCTCGCGCAATTCATTGAGCTCTGCCTCGGGCCAATTGTGGTGATCGTCATCATGCTTGTCTGTTATCGATTCAAAACAATGGATATCACGCTGGAGGCGACGATCGCGAACTTCGACAGCTTCACCAAGAGTCAACCGCTCACCACAGTGCATGCAGATGAGATAGTAATTTCCGCTCAAGATCCAAACTCCACCAAAGCGTACCGCAGATATTCTTTAGCGGAGAACGGCTTCCCTGAGAGAAGCATGGTACCCATATTGATCTTCAGAATGCCGAAATACCTTCATTCTTTGCCATCCCAAATCGGCTTTCCCACCTCTACTCCTAAGGAAAGCTCTCGTAGTCGTTGCTTGACGCCCTTCGGTGCGAGGACCGCATCCTGCGTCTGGTCCGGTACACCCGTCGGAATGAGGTAGTAATTCTCTTCGGGCGCACCGTCGATAATCCTCGGATCTTCCGGGGGGTAGTACGGAAAAGTATCATTCTCAAAACGATCTGCCAGCTCGCCGGGGAGCACCCGAAGCTCGTGGCCCCGATGCCGCATGAAAAAGTGGTCAAGGTAGCGCCAATACCTGTGCAACAGATTCCGCGCCGAGTCGGGCGTCTTGCTGTAATCGTTGCTATGACCGTCAGCGATGGCTGCAAAACCATAAATAGTTTGATCTAAACGATCGTCCTGGATCCTTATGGATTTTCCGATAGTGAGGTGCTCACCACAATCCATACAAAAAATGTGATAATCTTGGCTCATGGTCTCGTCCAGGTAATTGGTCCCTGAGTGGTAATCACGGTGAGTTCGTTCATCTTGGCGTAATCGGGGCTGTTTGCTATCCGTTCCATGAAGGTCCTGACGTTATCAGGATTGTTCCAATTTGTCGTTCCTGTGGCATTGATAATGACCTTCGCTTGACCAGCGTCAGCTTGGGCTTGAGCTTCTGCCGGACCAGTCTGACGTGCGAAATTGTCAATTGCAGCCTTGATATTGTTCGCGAGAGTATTTTTCGAATCTCCAACCAGGCTTTTCTCCTCGACGTAGAACTGCGATCCATCCTCCGCCGTCACTAGATAATCCGGTCCAACAGTATTCGTCCCGCGTATCCTGATCGATTTTATTCCCGATGTGTCCGCCAGATAATTCGCGCCGTCGACCTCACTTGCCGTGGTTTCAGCGCCGTCAGCAAGCGAAACGCCCGATCTTATCGGATAATTGACGCCGTTAACTTCGATGTGTGGTTGGGATGCAAGATACTGACCCTGCAGCCATACCTCATCCTCGGCCAATTGCTTAGAACCAGCCGTATTCGCATCCATGATCCTTTCGTCAGGGGTCTTGCCGTTTTCCCAATCGTCATTGCTGGCGATCTGTACCCCGTAGGCTTGAGCCACCTTTTGGATAGCCTCGATACATGTCTCGGCAGCATCCTTCGAGACGTAGTAGGTCAGGCCGTTATAGACAAACGTACAACCCTCGACTTCGGCATGGGCGGAAGTAATCAGCCAGTCGAAGAAATTGTGCTCGTTCTCGGCGTGATTTGAGCCGCAGCTCGACAATTGGTTGAGGATGCCCGGATCGTTCCAGTGCGCGAGAACCGTGCCGACGCCGGCCCGATCGCCTTGTGACAAGGTGGCATCCGAGAACATCTTGTCAAAAGCGCTGCCGAGTGTTTGGGCGATCGACTGCCCGGCATTGACCGCTGCCTGCAGGCTCTGCATGGAGACATAGGGCTCTAAATCGATATGCTTGTTCTTGGTGATAACGTTCTGCTGGGACGGATCGGTGTTGATCTGAGCGGGAGTGCCCGTCTGCCCGCTCTGCTCGAGGGCAGCCTGCTGGTCCGGATTGCGGATGGTTATGTTGCCAGCGCCGCCGCTGCCGCTAATCGTCGCCTTGACGGACTGCTCGACATCGTCGAGCTGGTACTTACCGCTGGCGCTGGAGTTGTTCCTGGTCTGACCGTTGGCATCAGTGCCGGAGTAGAGATCGATGTCGGCATTGACCTGATAGCCCTGGTACTTCTGCGTGCCGACAAAGTCGGACCACGTCAGCGTACCGGTGTCGAGATTGACCGCGCCATCGGTCGAGATCAGGCCAGATGCGGCGAGATTGGTGTTCTTGCCGACAGTGATGTTTTGGTCGCCGGAGGAATAAAGCCCGGCCGGCGTATCGATCCAATTCGTCGACCCCTTACCGGAACCGAAGCCCGGCTGCACGCCGCCAAGCGTCAGACCACCAAGAGCCGTGCCGATGTTGCCTGATGTCAGCAAATCCTGGCCGGCAGTACCGCCGACCGTCGGGCCGGTGAAGGAAAAGCCGAGCGAGGCCGAACTGTTGGACTGGCTACCGGTGTTCGGCGTCGAGACGATATTGAGATTGCCGCCGACGTCTCCTTTGATCGTATCGGCGGAGAAGACGGTGTTGTTGAGCGTCGTGTCGCCCTTCGAGACGAAGGTGATGTTGTTCGTCGCGCTAACGGTCGAGATCACCTGTGTGGTTGAGGAACTTGACGATTTCGACTGGCCGGCCGAGACGCTGGCCGTCGGTGTGATGCCGGTCGCTCCGCCCATGCCTACGCCAACGGACACGCCAATGCTGGCGCCGGCCGACTGGCTGCTCGATGAGGCATCGGTCGTCGCCTGGGCACCGGCCATGTCGATATTGTTGGCGGTAATCTTTACGCTGCCGTTCATCGGATCATCGGCATGATCTGCACTAGCCGTGGCTGAGATCTGCGCGCCACGGCTCACAAGATCACCATCGGTCGAGATATCGACCGACCTACCTGATATCGTCGGCAGGACCGGTGTCGAGGTCGAAACCGATGTCTCGTTCTTCGAGTAGGTAAAGCCGGCCGTCAGGGAGACAGAGGCAAGATTGCCGGCATTGACGCTATCCTTGAGATTGGAGAGTGCATCGTAGGCTTGCATACCGGCGAAGGCGACGTTGGCGGCCGAATAGCCGTCCGTGACCTTGCCAAGCTTGGAAGCAAGGTTCTCGATGCTCTGGCCGGCGCCGACGAAGCTGGAGGAGACGCCGACGCTGACGCCGGCAAAGAAGCTTGTCGCCACCTCATCGAAATTGGTAATGTCATTGCCTGAGAGGATGTTGACACCGTTTTTCCCGACGATGGTGACGCCACCGCCAGCGGCAATCTGTCCCGCCTGATCGTTGAAGGTGTCGCCGGCCTTAAGCGTGATGTCTCCGCCGGCCTTGATGGTGGATACCGCATTGGTATCGGCACTCTGGTTGACTTGATCGGTAAAGCGCCCGACGCCGATGCCGATCGAGGCGCCGCCGCCGTTAGTCGAGACCTGGATACCAAAGCCAGAACGCTTGTCGCTCTTCGAGGTGTCGTCGCTCTCATGGCCCGGCAAGATATTGATATCGCCGGTTGCGTTACCCGTGACATTACCGTTGGTCGCGGCGATCGAAGAGCCGATAATGTTGAGGTCGCCCTTAGTGGCGTTGAGGGTGATGTTGCCATTGGCGGCAGACAGCGTCGAGCCGATATTGTCGCTCGAACTTTCGCTGATCGTCTTGTCATGGCTGCCATAGATCGAGATAAACCCACCGCCGGAACCGACGCCGATGCCCGACTTCTTGGTCTGCTTATCGCTCTCGTGTTCCTCCTGAGCCCCCATGACGGTGACGGTGGAGCCGGAGAGGCTGAGATCATTGCCCGCTGCCATTTCCGAACCCGATACGACAGCCTCGCCACCGGCGCTGGCATTGATATTGCCGGATGCGGAAATCGAGGAGCCAACCGTATTCTCGTCGTAGGTATGGGTATGGGTCTTCGACGATGAGAGGAAGCCGCTTTTCTTGCTGTCGGTAGTGGTCTCGTCGGTGTCCTTGCCGGAGGCGATAACGATGTTGCCCGCTGCCTGGATGTTGGCGTTGGCCGTGTGCGTCGCATCGCCTGCTGTGACATCAGAGGCCGAAATCGTGACATTGCCACCCGTAGAGGCGATATTGACGCCAGTCTGGCCCGAGATCGACGAGCCTTCTGCCGTCGTCGTTGCTTCGCTTGCCTTCTTTGAACCGGACTTGCTGGACGACGACGCGCTATCCGTTGCCTCACCAATGGTGATATCACCCTTGGCGGCGAGGTTGGCGGTACCGCCCTTGGCATCGACATCGGAGCCGATGACGCTGATGTTGCCCTTGTCAGCCTGGACGGTGACGTTGCCATTCTGCGAGATGATCGACGAACCGTTGCTCGTAACCGCGGTCGAGGACGACTGACCACCCTTGTAGCCGGTGGCAGCACCGGCGACTGTCTTAGACTGACTGCTGGTCTGATCCTCGGACGCAGTGATGGCGATATTGCCATTCGTCGAGACAATGCCGAGATTGCCACCGGCCGTGAGCGTCGAGCCGCCGATCAGTACGCCTTGGTTGCCCGATACCAGCATGGCGCCGCCGGCGATGAGCGACGAGCCCTGCTGCGTCTGACTGGTGGTCTTGAGGGTCGTGCCGCGACTAATATCGACCGTCGTATTCTGAACGCCGGCAGAGATAATGTTGACGGTGCCACTGGCGGAGGCGACGGATAGATCGCCGCCAACCTTGGCGGAGCTGGCGATGATGTTGACGCCGTTGGTGCCGGCAATGCTGAGATTGCCACCTGTGTTTACGGTGGTACCGACCAGTGTCTGGACGCCGCCATTGTCCTGCTTGACGGCGCCGAGCGTGACGGTCTGACCGGAGAGCTGCGCAGTGCCGCCGGCGGCCACCTTCGTGCCGCTCAGCGTCAGACTGCCCGCCCCGGCATCCATCTTAAGGTTGCCGCCGGCCGTGACGCCGCCATTGGCGGCAACGATGGTCTGTCCGCCGATGTTCATCGTCTGGGCGGCAAGGGTAATGCCGTTGGTGGCATTGAGGTTCATATTGCCGCCGGCGAGGAACGCCCCACCATTAGCTTTTATGCTGCCCGCGTTGATGGTCATGCCGTCGGCCGCAGCAATCGCGCCGGAATTGTCGACGCTCGCCGCGTCGATGCTGACCGTGTTGCCGGCAATCGTGGCCGCAGACGTAACCTTTGCCCGATCGGCGGCCGAGAGATAGACGACCGGCACTAGCACCGGCGCACCATCGACGATCTCGGTCTGGTAGATGACCATCGATCGCGTCAGCGACGCGGCCTGCTGTGGCGTCAACGCCTGCCCGAGGCCAAGTCCGTTCGCCTCAGCGTAGGCGACGCCGTTGTCGAGCAACGACTTCATCTGCTCGGTGGCGTTATCGCCGGGAACGAAGGATCCCGCGCCCAGACCATTGCCGACCAATTGGCGCATCTGCTCGTCGATGAGCTGATTGTCGAAATAGGCATCCCCGAGGAAGGGAACCTTGGTTTCGGGCGTATAGCCGATCCGGTCTATGAAATAACTCGACCCATAAAACTTCGATACGTCGAGGAAGGCAGCCCGCGTCTCGAACAGGAAGACCTGGCCTGGAACCGTGCCGCCGACGCCGCCGGACTGCGGCTTGGCAAGTGAAGCGAGCTGCGCGCCATTCGTCTGCAGGATCTGAGTGAGATTGCCGCTGTTGCCGATCGCGGCAGTGAGCTTGCCCATCAGGCTGTTCGGATTGACCGAAGCGCCGGCAACCGTCAGGGTGTTGCCGCTGATCGCAGTTCCGTTAGATGCAGTCACACCGTTGTTGCTGACCGCAACACCGTTCGCCACAGCCAGGTTGCCGCCACTAATCGAAGGACCACCGCTGGCCCGCAGATTGCTGCTGCCGATCGCCGGCCCCGAGCCGATCGTCGGACCGCTGCCTGTAAGCGACGGGCCGCTGCCCGCGTTGGCGCCGCCATTGGCTGTTACGTTTGAAAGTGCCGCACTGACATTGAACAGAGCCCCGCCGGCGGTCATGCTGCCCAGCGCACCAAGCGGATTGTTCGTCGTCGCAGGAGCGTCAATCGCAACCTGACCAGCGATGGAACCATTGGACGCAACGTTATTGACCGCGCCACCGCCGTTAATGGCGAGGCCTCCACGTGCCTGGATGACACCCGAGATGGCGCCGACCACCTGGACGTTGACTGTGGTGCCGGGGTTGAGGTCCTGGCTCGGATCGCGCGTGCCGTTCGGGTTCGGTGAATAGGTCGGCGTTACGGTGACGGTGCGGCAACCGCCATTCGGACTCGTATTGCTGCAATCGATCGCATTCGTAGGATCGGTCGAGGAGACGTCGGGATAATATTGGCAGGGGGTACTACTGTCACAGATCGTCTGGGTGACGCGGTTCAGCGTCGCGCCGTCATTGGTGAGCGTGCCCGCGACGGTGAGAAGCATGTTGCCGTCGGACTTGATCGAGCTGTAGCCGTTCCAGAGGTTGGTGGCGTTGATGGTCAAGTCCCGACCAGCGCGGATCTGCGCAGAAGCCCCGGCTCCGCTGATCAACTGATCCTGCGAGACGATCTGGCTGACCAAGTGATCGATGGTTTGTACCCAGGTGTAGGTCGCGGGGTCATGATCGCCCGAACCATTGCAGCGGGTCGCGCATTGGTAAGTCCTGGTGATCACGTCATAGGCGCTGAGGATGGCGTTGGAGATCTGAACGTTGCGCTGGATTGCCGGCGCCGAAGTCGTGACATTGCTCAGGCCATTGGTCAGGATCGACATTGTGCCGCCGGACTGAATGAGACCGGCGGAGTTGACCAC
>NZ_JAUQTZ010000112.1:0-20684 GCF_059803845.1 Rhizobium sp. UFLA01-1127
AGATCATGGATAATCCGCAGGAGGACGAGACACCGCAATCCCGACTGAAACAGGTCGGCATGATGAGTGTTCTCTACATCATGAACCAAGCTCACCAGGCGTTAACTATCTCGAATATAGTCGAAATTACCAAGCTCACGCGCATGGGCGTGACGGAGACAATTGAGCCGTTGGTGAAGCGCGGGATCCTGACGGAGACGTTCGTGAAGAATTCCATGGGGCGGGGCAAGGCCCGTCAGTTTGAGATCGCGCCGGAGATTTTCGAGAAGCTACGGAGCTTTCAGCCGCGATGATTTTTCACTGCACGGCCGAATCGATCTGAATTAAAAATTGCAGTAAAATTGGAAACGACGAGCAAGGCAGCCTTGTCGTTTGCTCGACTATAACTTTCGCACGCCCGATGGCTTGAACACATAGCCCGCTGCATGGACGGTGCGAATGGCAGCACGACATCCGGGCAACTCTCCCAGCGCCTTGCGCAAGCGGCCGATGTGAACATCCACCGTTCGCGGCGTGACTTCGGCGGAAGCCGGCCAAGCCGAAGCAATGAGCTCGGAACGGCTGCAGAGCTGTCCCGGCCTGTTCATCAGATGACATAAAATATTGAACTCGATGGGTGGCAGCGCAAAGTCGCGACCGTTGCAATGTATTCGGCGGCTGTCGACGTCGACTTCCAGGTCGGCAAAACCCAGCGACGCAGCCATTTTAAAGTTGGCCGTTTCCACGGCCAGTCCCGTCGCCTGCCTGAGAGATGTCAGCAACTTCTCCGGTGAAAGCGGCCTGAAGAGGAAGTCATCAACACCGGCTTGCAGCAAGGCCAGATGAAGCGGCTGCGCTTCGCCTCGCAAGAGCGCAATCAGACGAACCTCGTTGTCATGTGTGGTGGATTGCCTGATTTCGCCGCATAGGGAAACGGCATCCTGGGTTTCGTGGATGCAATCGCAAAGGATTGCGCACGGCAAGCGCTTCGCGCAGGAAGTCAGAACATCGTTGGCGCTGCAAGCCAAAGAAGGGATAAAGCCTTCCGTCTTCAAAATATAGCTAAACGGCAGAAACAGCTCTGCATCGGAGGTCCAAATAATGACTTCGTTGCAGGCCGGCACTTCGAGCGTCACTGCCGCATGGGAGCGCTTGAAATTGGAAGCGCCGGACCGTGGGACGGCTCTAGGCTGGCGCATATTCGCCCCCGTTGATATCGAGGATAGCCCCATTAACGAAGCCCGCATCCTCCGACGCCAGGAAGGCAACGGCAGCGGCGATGTCCTCCGGCGTTCCCAATCTGGCGGAAGGAATGCGCGCAATCGCGTCGCGATTGGTCGGAGTATTGGGATCGCCAGTCAGTGGCGTCAAGATCCTGCCGGGCGCCACGAGATTAACGGTTATACCGAAAGGACCACAAGGTCCGACAAGCGCCCGCATCAGCCCGGCCAGGGCTGCCTTGCTGGCGGCATAAGCGCCACCGGCGATACGAGGGCGTGTGCGTCCGGCGAGCGATCCGATCAAAATGATGCGTCCAAATCCCGCCCGTCGCATTCCCCTAAGGACTGCCTGACAACATAACATGGTGCCGGTCAGATTAACGGCCAGCACTTCGTTCCATTCTTCCAGCCCGATATCCTCGAACTGCCTAGGACCAGCAACGCCCTTCGGCGATATCCCGGCGTTGCAGACGAGAATTTCGGCATCTCCCCAGTTGGATGAGAGCTCATCGAAGAAATTGGCAACAGCCACGGGATCCGACAGATCGACCACTCGGCCCAAGACCCGTCCAGATCCGAACTCCGCGGATAGCATGGCAGTTGCGTCAGTCACAGTTTTAGCGCTGTGACTGAAGACGGCGACGCGATGCCCCGCCGCCAATAGCTTTCGCGCCATCGCCAGTCCGATACCGCTCGTCCCTCCTGTCACGACGGCGATGCGAGACGGCTCCGGCATCATGCAGCCTCATCTAAGCCGGCAAACAAGGACAAGGCGGGATGAGCCTCAGGATCTGTCATGACCTCGACAAACAGCGGCCCCTTGCCTGCCAGACCGCCCTGTAGATGAGCCGTGAGCTCGGCTGGATCCTCAACGCGCACTGCCGGGCATCCGCAGGCTTGAGCGATCTTCATATGATCGACAGGCGCAAAATGGCACGCCGATGTGAAGCGCCCGAACTTCACGGTCTCGGCATCCCGCTGGAAACCAAGGATACCGTTATTGAGAAGGATGATGGTTACGGGAAGTTCGGAGCGAACCATGGTTTCCATCTCCGCCCAGCTATGGGCGAACCCGCCGTCGCCAATAATGGCGACCACCGGATGCTCGGGTCTAGCTGCCTTTGCGCCAAGAGCCAGAGGCAGGCCCCATCCCAGCCCTGCAAGACCGCGAGGCGTCAGGAACCGCATTCCTGAGTCAAGCGATCGCAATTGGCCGACGACCCACATCGATGAATAGCTTGCATCCGCAACGACGGTCGTCTGCGGTGTCAATGCTGCCTGCAGCTCCGCCATGATGCGTTCCGGGCGGATCGGCGAGGCAGTAGCATGCACGAGCTGATGCCGATCCTCATCGAACCGTCGCCAGCACTCGGCTATGCGGGTGGTAACAGCAGTTCGTTGGTCTCGACGTTGGGATAGATCTTGCCCGTTCAGGGCACGAACAAGCTCTCTGAGTGTCTCGCGCGCATCCCCGACCAGACGCAGCGCTTGATAGTTGCGGCCGATTTCCTGAGGGTCGACATCGATGTGGATCACCTGAGCGCCAGCGGGAATTTGCCGCCAGCTATCCGTGCCATTCTGATTGGTTCGCGTTCCAATCAGAATGATAAGGTCTGCGTCACCGACCAGAGCCGCCGTATGGCGACCAAGTGACCGCGGACCCACGAGTGATCCTAAGACACCGGCAGAAAGCGAATGATATTCATTGACCGCACCCTTGCCCATGTTGGTGGTCAATATTGGGAGTGCAGCCAGATCCTGCAACATGGCCAGTTCATGGCAAGCATCGCTGCCGAGGACACCGCCACCCGCGATGACTACGGGATTGTGGGCATTCGCGATTAACTCCGCTGCCCTTTGCAAACTCGCGCGATCAGGGCACGACCGATCAAGCGGCCAATGGCCGAGATTCAGAGATCGTGAAGGCGTTGTGAAACCAAGCTCCGAGCGCAACAGATCGGCAGGCAACAGCAACGCGACAGGCCCGGGTCGGCCAGAGGCGGCGGCAGTGAAAGCGGCATCAACATAGTCCTCGATTCGCTCCGGGACCATGACCCTGCGCACCCATTTCGTGCAGGATTGGAAGAGCGCGATATGGTCGAGCTCCTGGAACGCGTTCCGATCCATCTGATCGCGCTCGACTTCCTGCACAAGTGCTACGATCGGAACGCTCGCCTTCAGCGCTTCGGCCATGGGGGGCACCAGCAGCGTAGCAGCCGGACCATTCTGGGCGGCCACCACGCCGATCTTTCCAGATCGTCGAGCATAGCCATCGGCCATGGCGCCGCCCATATTCTCCTGCCGGTAAGCGACCTGGCGAATGCCTGCCGCTTCAGCAGCCAGGATCAGCGCTGATGGTAGGCTCTGGGCAAATATGTGAGTAACGTCATGGCGCACCAGTGAGCGAGCCAGGCATTCGGCGACAGTTTCCAGGGAATTCGTGGTCATGCGGTTGCTCCACTAAAATCGGCTTCGTAGGCTTCGAGGAAATCGCCGAAGACTTCGACGATCAAATCAAGATCGGTATTCGTCATGGCTGTGGAGAGGCAGGCGGCGGCGCCAAAGGGCAGGAGGATATCGAGCTGACGAAAATGGCTCGTCAGATTGGTCATCCAACTGTTCTCTTCTGGTGTCGGGAAAGCCTGCCGATAGTCACGGGGCACCTGCCGCTTGGGGTGGATGCGAAAAAGCGAAGCCGATCCGGTGACGACAAATGGAGCATTATGACGCGCGATCGCGGCAGAAAGGCCGTCGCGCACGCGGACACCCATTTCATCAAGACGCTCGAAGCTTGCCGATGTCAGTGCCTCCATAGCCACCCTTCCCGCGACCATTGACACAGGATTGGCCGAAAAGGTGCCGCCCTGTGGCACCGCCGGCCTTGCGCCCACGCCTGAAAACACCCCCATTACCTCCTTGCGGCCACCAACCGCGCCGACCGGAAAGCCGCCGCCGATGATCTTTCCGGCAGCAATAAGATCGGGCACGAGCCCGAAACGCGCCGATGCACCACGGTATCCCTGCCGAAGATTCAGCACTTCATCGGCCACGACGAGAACGCCATATTGTCGGGCGAGATCCGAAACGGCTTCGATGAAGGCTGGATCAGGGGCTAGCAAACCCGCCCTGCTCGGCATGGGATCAATCAAGATACAGGCAAGGTCGCCGCCCGACACAGCCAACCTTCGCTCCAGGCCTTCAACATCGTTGAAACGGATCACATCGACTTCTTCGGCAACACTTTGGGGCGCGCCGGCATAAGAGGTTGCGGATGCAGGACCGTCGGCTGGCCCCCAGGATGCAGGCGACGCGCCCTGGCTTACCTCGGCCCAATCATAGGCGCCGTGATAGGCTCCTTCGACACGGGCAATGCGCGACCGCCCTGTAAAGGCGCGTGCCGCCTTGATAGCGAACATGACGGCCTCGGTGCCGCTATTGACGAAGCGGATCTGCTCGATCGCGGGAATGCGCTGCACGAGCAATTCCGCCAATCCAAGTTCGTGCTCCGTTGGATTTGAAAAGCAGGTTCCTTTCTGCAGGAGATCTGCAATCGCGTCGGCAACGGGCAGGTAACCGTGACCATGAATCAACGTCGTGAAATTGTTATTGAGGTCGAGGAGCCGATTGCCGTCGATATCCATCAGATAGGCACCCTCGCCACGGGAAATATACGTCGGCAGAGGATCGCGTTCGACGGTGACACGCGTGGTTCCATCGGGGAACACGATCTGCCCTCGCTCGAAAAAATATTGCGAGCGCGATCTAAGCATTGCGCGCCGAAATGATGGAAAATCCTGATGTAGCATGCCTTGCCCTCTCCATGGACAGATGCGCGTTCGCATCCCGTTCATATTTTTGTTGCAACAAAAAAACACGGAGAGGAGGAAAGTGCAACATAATTATTCAGCGGCGACAGAGATTCCTTTGATCGCGATCTGCACTGATTTTTTTCATCTGGCGAAATCCATCGCGAATGTCGTTCTCGATAGCGGCGCGGGCAGCGGCGGCATCCTTTTCAACAAGTGCCTCTATCGCGGCACGGTGGTTGCGAGCACCGTGGCGGGTCTCGGAAAATTCTGGGTAGAGGCCATTAAATGACGCGCCAACCCGCAGCCACAGGGTCTCGATCACCTGCAAAAGATAGGGCATACCGCTCAAACGGTAGATCGCAAAATGGAACTCCTTATTATGCCAAAGGGCGTCAAAATAACGCTTTTCATCCAATGCAGCGTCAATTTTCGCCTGACGTTGCTCCAATTCCTCGATCGTCGCCTCGCTTGCGACCTTGACGGACAGCGCCGCCGCAAGCCCTTCTAGGGCCAGGCGCATCTGCGTGATCTCCTCGAGATCCGACAATCTTAAGTGAGGAACGATAACGGTTTTCGGGCCGGAGTAAACGAGCGCCCCATCGATCACCAGGCGGTTGATGGCATCACGAGCGGGCGTCGTGCTAACATCCAGCATTTTCGAAACCGCACGGATTGTGAGCTTATCTCCAGGGGAGAAAGCGCCTCGGATCAGTCGCTCCTTCATGTTGTGATACGCCATTTCGCCTAAGCGATTGGGCTGATGTCGATGGTATCCTTCGTCCTCTGGTTCGATTTCCATTGAAAATTTCTCCAATTTCCTTTGACAAATGTTCATTTTGTTGCAACAAAAATGAAAAGCGAAATGCTTGCAAACATAATGTGACATTAAAAGTCATAGCACTTTCGCAAATTTCCGTCTTCCCAAAGTTCGACCGGGAACCGGACCAGCAGCCAAGCGATCGGTGAACGAGTTGCAACGCCGGCGCAAACGAGAACGTTTCATAACGACAACAATAAGGAGAGGGACTTTGATTGGTGAAGCACTTACGCTGCAAGGGCTTGAAAAGCGATATGACACATCGCTGGCCGTGGACGGCGTTTCGCTGGCTATCCGGGCAGGTGAATTTCTGTCGATCCTTGGTCCTTCGGGCTCCGGTAAGACGACGCTACTAACGATGATCGCCGGCTTCGAGAGCCCGAGCAACGGGCAGATCATGATCGGCCGTCGCGATGTTACCTATATGGCGCCAAACAGACGCAACATCGGTATGGTGTTCCAGCGCTATGCCCTTTTTCCGCATTTGACGGTGGCGGCCAACATCGCTTTTCCGTTGCGCATGCGCCGAATGGACAAAGATCTCATCAGCCGCAAGGTCGAGACAGTACTGGCGCAGGTACATCTCGACGGCTATGGCGATCGATATCCCCATCAACTCTCCGGAGGCCAGCAGCAACGCGTCGCCGTCGCTCGGGCCATCGTCTTCGAGCCGCCCGTTCTCTTAATGGACGAACCCCTTGGGGCCCTCGACAAGAAACTACGCGAGGCGCTGCAATTGGAGATCAAGAGCTTGCAGCAACGCCTTGGGGCAACCGTCGTCTATGTGACGCATGACCAGGAGGAAGCACTTACCATGTCTGATCGCGTTGCGGTGGTGGCAGAAGGCCGGCTGGCTCAAGTGGGATCACCGCTCGATCTTTACCGTTCGCCTGCCTCAGCCTTTGTCGGAGACTTCATTGGTCGCATGAACTTTCTCGACGGCGAATATCTCGGTCAAGATAACGGGAAGCACATGGTACGGCCAAAAGGGGGCAACGTCGTTGCTACGGCGGCTGCCGAAGACGGGGTCAGTCCATTTGCCTCTCGCCAATCGGTCAGTATCGCGGTTCGCCCCGAACGGCTGTCACTAGCGCCTCATGGTCGCGACCGCGGCGCCATTCTGACGGGTACCATAGATGCAACCGTTTTCGCCGGGTCATTTTTCCTCTTCTTCGTGCGAACCCGGAACAGCGATGACCGTTTGCTCCAGATCCAGATGCCCGTCGGGCATGTGGCGGCAGGCCTTCATCAAGGAGACTTGGTTGACGTTATCCCAGAGGCGAACGCCTTACGGCTGTTTGCAAAAGCGGGGGTCTAATCCATGGCATCATCCTTCGCGAGACAATCGACCGGCAGTTTCCGCAACTGGATCCTCACAGGATCGAGCCAACATTATTCGCCACTATTGGCCATCTTGCTGATCCTGCCGCTCCTCCTCCTCTTGGCGGGAGGTTTCGTCTATCCAGTGGTCAGGCTCATCGGCATCAGCTTTTCCGCGGAAGCCCCGCTTGCTCCCTACCAACGTGTGTTCGACAGTCCACTTTATATTCAGGTCCTGCTCAGAACCTTCCGGATCGCGGCGATCGTAACCGTTGCCTGTTTTGCGATCGGATATCCGACCGCCTATGCAATCGCGCGCATGCGCGGCAAATTGGTAAAGCTCGGAACGGCATGCTTATTCATTCCGCTATAGACCTCGGTGCTTGTCCGCTCCTATGCGTGGATCGTGCTGCTAGGTCGAAACGGCATCATCAACGACGGGCTGATCCAGCTCGGTATCGTCTCAACGCCGTTGAAAATGCTCTATACGGAGGGCGCTGTCATTCTCGCGATGACGCATGTGCTGATGCCCTTCATGATCCTCCCGATCCATTCGGCCTTGCGTTCGGTGCCGAGCGCGTATGAGCAGGCAGCACGAAATCTCGGCGCCAGCCGGATCGTCGCCTTTTGGCGCGTGACCTTTCCACTCAGTCTATCCGGCGTCTTTGCCGGCTGTGTGATCTGCTTCATTCTCGCCATCGGGTTTTACATCACCCCCGCCCTAGTCGGCGGACCCGGCGCGCTGATGATGGCGACCCTGATCGGCCAGCAGACAATCGTCCTTCTGGATTGGCCATTTGCGGCCGCCCTGTCAGTCATCCTGCTCACCGCGACGTTGCTGCTGGTGCTGCTCTTTCGCCGCGCGCTCTCTTTCAGCAAAGGTTTGAACAGTGTCCATTGAATCTGAACCCTTTACGCAGCGATTGGCAACACCGCCGTCCGAGGCTCGCCGGTATCATTCAGTCTGGCCATGGATGGCGCGACATGCATCCAATTTAGCGATTGCGGCGGTGCTGTTCTTTCTCGTCCTTCCGACGCTGCTGGTGATACCGCTGGCACTCAGTGACGCCTCGTATATCACATTCCCGCCACAGGGACTGACCCTGCGCTGGTTCGAGGCGTATCTGTCAGATCCCGACTGGCTGCGTTCGACCATTTTCAGCCTACAGATCGCCGCACTAACCACTGTGATAGCGACGATCATCGGGACGATGGCGGCGGTTGCCCTTGTACGTGGCAAACTTCCGGGCAAGGCACTGCTCCAGGCCCTATGCCTTGGGCCGATGATCGTCCCGGCAATCGTCTTTGGCGTGGCGCTCTATCTGGTCTTCTCACCTTTGCAACTGACCGGGAATCTGACGGGATTCGTCCTTGCCCATTCGGTGCTGGCGGTACCTTTTGTGGTCATCATCGTTTCCGCAGCGCTGGAAAGAATGGACCCGCTGTTGGAACTGGCGGCCTTGAGCTGCGGAGCGGGGCGGCTCAGAGCCTTCTTTGCCGTGACGCTTCCAAATCTGACGCCAGCCGTCGCGACCGCTGCGGTCTTTGCTTTCCTGACCTCCTTCGACGAAGCGACCGTGGCATTCTTCATCTCTGACACCGGCGGAAAGACGATCAGCCGGAAAATGTTCGAGGACATCGATTTCAACCTGACACCTGTCATTGCCGCCGTCTCGGTCATCGTGGTTGCCGTTTCGCTGCTTTTGATGGGTTCCATACATCTCCTGAACAGCCGCCGGGAGCAGCGCTAGCGGCAAAAACGCCCGCTGTAGGCGGGACAATAAGAGGGAAACATTGATGACAATAAGAGCAGCTATCCGGCTGAGCGGCATTGCTATGTTTTGCGCAGCCATTCTTCTGGGAGAAACGCCCAGTCCAGCACTTGCCAGCGAGCAGGTTGTCATCGCCACGACGGGCGGTGCCTATGATGCGGCGCTACGCAAATGGTGGTTCGAGCCGTTCACCGCCAAGACTGGTATCCAGGTCGTTTCCGTAGCAGCAACCAACGCGGAGATGCGCGCCAAGGCGACCGCGATGGTGAAAACCGGCAATGTCAGCTGGGATCTCTACCCCGATGGAGAAATCCAGGTGAGCTCAAAGGATCATCTGGCGATTTCCGAACCGCTCGACAGTTTTTGCTCACAGTTTAAAGACCGTCAGGATCTCGTTCCCGATGCTTGCATCCCGGCCGGTGTGCGGCTGTTTTCGACAGCCACATTGATGGCCTACGATCCGCAAGCCTTCAAAGGCAACCAGCCGGTCACCTGGGCAGATATGTGGGATACTTCAAAGTTTCCGGGAGGACGCTCGTTTCCGAATTTCGACGATCCGTGGCGCGTCATGGCGGCTGCCCTTTTGGCAGATGGGGTCAAGCGCGAGAACCTGTTTCCCCTCGACGTCGATCGTGCTCTTAAGAAACTTGACGCATTGCGGCCGTCCATCTCGCTCTGGTGGAAAACTGGAGATCAGAGCGTCCAGGGGTTCCGTGAGAACGATTACAGCATCGGACAGATCTGGCTAACGAGAGCAAGCGCCCTCAAGGCAGAAGGGCGCTCGATCGCCTGGTCGAACAAGGCGGCATTTCTGGTGGGCGATCGTCTCACCGTTATCAAAGGTGCGCCCAATCGGGACAATGCACTGAAGCTCATCGCCTTCTGGTTGGACTCCCCGGATATCCAGGCCAAGGTGTGCGAAGCATTGCTTTGCACGCCGCCCAGCAGTGTGGCAATCACGCTGATGCCGCAAGCAGTTCGCGACCAGATGCCGAGCGCCGAAGACGTGCGCGACAGCATCGTCATTCCGGATGCCAAATGGATCAACGAGCATGCCTCGGAGCTATTGGAGCGGTGGAACAACTGGGTTCGCTAAGGCAGGATGATGACGTGAAAACATTGTACATGTTCATGGGATGCCCCGACGTTTGAAAGATAAGCGTTCAGCGTTCGTTCATTGAATGAACGCTTGACGCCCACGCACCCCCAGTGCACCTCCGCAGGAGGTCCGTCTGCGAGCGGAAAGGCTCGAAGCCAGGCGGGCCTCTCTTGCCTAACGAGGCCTCGTAACGATGCACAAATTATCCCTTTTGTCGCGCGCCGCTACCTTCGCGTTTGGGATTTGCGTTTTTATCGGCGGCATTTTATGAGATGAACCAGCACCTTAATGCTCAGAGGTCAAACTTGACTTCTCATTGGCAATATAAGAACATAAAGAGAACGAGCGGATTTACCGTGACCTGCGCCAAGCAGATTATTAAGCGGGCGCCCTCAAAATCCGGATTCGATCAAAGGGCTGAAAGATCTCTCCTGCTACCCTCTCCGCCTGGCATAGAATCAATATCGGACTGGCGTTGTAGTCGGATCGTACCTACAACTTGAATCATCAGAAAGGGTCCCGCTCTCCATGAAGTTCAGCCTCGATCATCTGCCGGAACGCAAACGCTCGGAATTGTCGCGAATTGTCGAAATCGTGCATGAGGAATTCGAGGATGCGCTGAAGGAAGGCACGGCCGATTTCAAGAAGAAGGGCCGTATCCTCAAGATCATTCTCTTCGGCTCCTATGCTCGTGGGGACTGGGTCGATGAAGAGCATACCGGCAAAGGCTATAAGTCCGACTACGATCTGCTGGTGATCGTCAACAATCGCAAGCTGACCGACTTCGGTTCATACTGGCGCAAGGCGGCCGACCGTTTTCCACGCATCGTCAAGCCGCCGGTGAGCCTTGCCGTGCATTCGCTGCGTGAGGTCAACACATCACTGAAGCTCGGCAATTACTTCTTCAGCGAGATCCGTTGCGACGGCATCGTTCTTTACGAACTCGACGACGTGGAACTTGCCGAGCCAAAGCCGCTCAGTCCAGCCGACGAATATCGCGCCTCTCGGGAGCATTTTGAAAACTGGGCCCCGGGTGCGTCGAATTTTCTCCAACTCTCGAGAATGGCCATCGACGGCGGCATGCTCAAAGAAGGTGCATTCCTACTTCACCAAGCCATCGAGCGCACCTACTCCACGTTGTTGTTGACACTGACCAGCTATAGCCCAGCCTCGCACAACCTCAACCATTTGAGGACGCTCGCCGAAGGTCGCGATCAGCGGCTTGCCGAGATCTGGCCACAAGATCGGCAACGCTATACTGCCTGGTTCAACATCATCAACCAGGCCTACGTGAAAGCCCGTTATTCCGAGCATTTCAAGATCACCGAAGAAGCGCTGGTCTGGCTTGGCGAACGTACGGACGCGCTGCGGCAACTGGTAAAAGCGATTTGTGAGGAGCACATCGAAAAGCTGCGGAAAAAGCTCTGAGCGCTATGCGCAATCGGCGGCTGAGCTTCCTAGCCGCGGGCGGCCATGTCGCCCTCCTTCTCCGGGCAGTCGGCACTTGCCGGATCACCATCACACAAGCTCAGCCATACTCGGAAACTCCCGTTATCTTCAATCTGGTCGCTTAGCGTCGGCTGATACCCGCGCGGTGGGGCGTTACCGAAAATTATCAAGATATATTGGTTTTGCCCCACCGGTTATGACCACGGGAAACCCAGACTAATGCGGTTTTCCATCCGAGTTGATAGAGTCCGCGCCACTCCAAAAGCCCGTGGCCGGCATTTCACCGGCACGCAGCAAGCAAAAAACCTCGAACCAGAAATGGGCGTCGGTAGCGCGTCCATCCACCTTCGCGCCTAAGGCGCACCAAGCTACAGCGAGCGTGGCATCGGGACCATATGCTGCCTTTGCGACCCGGGCCGCCGCTGCCATATCCCTGCCAGACCAAATAGAGAGGTCCTCATCCGAGGAGGACGTCTGACTATATTTTGATGTATCCACGAAAATCATAGGAAGCTCTCCCGTGAACGTCCGGCACGGGACGAAAGTTTGGCCGGACTTTGTTCTCACAAGTGAGTCACGACCGCGGATGCCGCATATGTCGTGTGATCCCTGGCCACTTCCTATTTCATTTCAAGATCCACCGAGCGCGTATCCTGAGCAAGCCGACTGAACTCGACCTAGAGAGCCTCCTTTTTGATGCAACAAAATTGTGATAGAATACATATCATTTTCCCTCTTTACGTGCAATACGAATTTATGACAGATAAATGATAGCGATTTTTGCCAGTGGAATGCAGAATCGCAATTGATCTCGGATATTTTTGTTGCATCAAAAAAATCCGAGGGGCGCAGAGTCTCGAACTCGCTCATCGTCCGCGCGCTACCGCCCACTGATCGAAAAGGTTATCATCGATGAAGCCATTGGTCCTCATTTGCTCAACGGATTACGAATTCTACCTTCTGCTCGCCCAGATCCTCAATATGGGAGGGCTTGAATCTTCACTGGTGGAGGGAGCGGAGGAAACTCTAGCTAGCGTTAAATCCGATGAGTTGATGGCCGTAATAATAGACTATCATAGCGACGCCTTCCGTATCGGCGATCTTGTGAACCAAATCAGAGAAACGCTGGCCGACAAAGCGCTACCGATCGCGGTCTTCGTGGGAGCAGGCAATCAGCAACTTTATCTCGAAGTGCTCAAGACCGGGGGGTGCGAAATTTTCATGCGCCCGTTCAACCCAGAGCGTTTTCTATCTTATTTGTTAGACTTATCGCCAGACGGCAACGCCAGATCTAGCTCGGAAAGAACCTCCGGCAATTCGCTTGTTTATGCGGAAATTACGATGCAACTCGACAGCAGGCGCGTCGAGTGCAACGGCGTGGACGTCCAACTCAGTCCTATCGAATTTCGCCTCCTTCAACATTTTCTACAAAAGCCAGGCTACGTCTTCACCCGAGACGCGCTCATCGAGGCTGCATGGCCGCAAGGTACCTTTGTGGAGCCCCGCACCGTCGACGTTCATGTCGGGCGCCTTCGGCGGAGCATGCGACGCGTGTTAGGTCGCGATATTATTCGCACGGTGCGGGCCACCGGTTATGCGCTCGATGAGCGTCAGAATGCAGAGCGGGCTTCGTAAGCACTGAGATCACGCAGAAACTCCGTTGAGCATCAATGTGACATTCCGCCTGCTGTGTTTATCAAGCCTTACGCTTTCGAAATTTCGGCGTCACAGAACCTTCAGGCAATATTACCGAAACGATCGTTGTTCGCAGACCCATTCCACGGCAATAAAATAGCATCGCGTCACCAATGAGATGCGATGCGCTGCAGCAGATGCCCATTTTCTGCTGTGTCGCTGTTCCGCTACCAACAGTTTGGATATTCCCATGAGCGATGATCATCCTTCGCCCACCGCTAAGGCTGTGTCGCGATCCTACCGCAATACACTCAGCGTTATCGTTTCCTCCGATCAAAATCTTGCTGCGGCTGAGCAGGAGGGAGTCATGGCGCTTTACGCGGACCCGGATGAGGATCGCTCCGTCCTGTTGCCCACGGTACGCCACAAGAGAAAAGTGATTGACTTCGTTCGCTGCTCTTATCTGGGCCTCGACAATCATCCGCTTGTCCTCGAAGGCGCAATAGAGGCGGTGCAGCGATACAAGGCACTCCATTGGTCCTGCGCTAGAACGAGGCTTAATTTCAGCCTATTAGGCGAACTGGAAGAAGCGCTCTCCGATTTGTTTGCGGCACGGGTCATAACCTACACGACGGTTCTCGCCGCCAATATGGGCGCCCTACCACTCCTCGCCTCCGGATATCTCACTGAGAACAAAAGACCGACGGTCGTTTTCGACCGATTAGCGCATGCGACGCTTGCATTTCACAAATCGGTCGTCGCCAATGAAACAACGGTCGAAACGATTGCTCATAATGATCTGAACGCACTCGAGGATATTTGTCGACGCAACGACCGCGTAGCCTATGTTTGCGATGGGGTCTATTCCATGGGCGGGAGCGCACCAATCGCAGACCTCCTGGCGTTCCAGGATCGATACGGCCTATTTCTTTATATCGACGATGCCCATGGGATTTCGTTGTTTGGGAAGTCTGGGGAGGGATTTGTACGATCCCAGGTTGGCGCTGCCCTTGGCGAGCGTACAATTGTTGCCGCATCGCTCGGCAAAGGCTTTGGAGCATCGGGCGGCTTACTGATGCTCGGCACTCCTCGGCAGGAAGAATTGTTCCGGCGCTTCTCGATCGCCCATGCCTTTTCCGCGTCGCTTAATTTAGCGGCAATCGGCGCTGCCATGGCGTCTCAGGCGCTGCACCGCACTGATGAGCTCAAGTTGCGCCAGGATGCGCTTGCGGAACGGCTAGCTGTTTTCGACAGGATGGTTGCCAGCGAGCAAGCCGGCTCAAAGCTACCAATCCGCACCATAGAGTTCGGCGACGAAAGACAATCCATTCGTGCCGCGGCCCATATCCTCAACAAAGGTTACTATACCTCGGCGATCTTCTTTCCCACGGTCGCAAAGGGCAAGGCCGGCTTGCGGGTCTGCCCTACCGCCAGGCACGGCATTCGGGAAATTGAAGGATTGGGCCGTGAGATCAACGAGGCGCTCGCCGAACGAGGAACAGATCCATGATCGACCCAATCAGCATCATTCCGAATGAGGTCTCGGAAATTAGCCCCAACGTCAAATCAAAGGCAGATGGGATCGAAATGCTGAAATATGCCGCCCTGGCATACGTCACCTTACCCGATTCCGTTATATGGCTTGAGCAGATTTGCAAACACGCTGCCGAGCTATGCCCTTCCATAATTTCCAACGGGCGAGGAAAATGGTTCGACTGCGAGGAAGGACACCCAATTGTCAGCGCTGCCTATGTGGATGCTGGGAGAGCGCGCTCGCAAACTCGGTTTGATAGCCCATCTGCAGTTAACGAAGGAGCCGACAGGTTTCTGATCTTTGGCGATGGTTGCGCCATCATACGGCCGACCAACGATGGTTTATTTATTCGCATTACCGCCCGGGACCTCGTCATTTTCTACGGAATTCGAGCGCTTCTGGAGGGTAGCTTCTCGAAACTCGCGGCCATCTCCGACGACGCAATCGAGTGGTTCCCTGCAGGACGTGAACCGCCGTTCTTGCCTTCACATAGTAGGGAGCGTTAGTCCTGAGGTATCGGTTATAGTTGGCAACCGGATTACTGCGATTCTGGCTCGGCGATCTCGCCGCCCTCGGTCGTGTTGCCCGCGTCGCGCGGCCATCAACCAGAAGATCGGAATTAGACAGACGCCCGAGCCAGTCCGGCACAGTAAGTAGATCATCGGCAGATAAAAGGACATCGTTCAAGGTGCCGATCACGAGCCGGAACTACCGTCCGAGAAGGTTTCTTAATGGCGCTGAAGGACAGAATACACCCGAGCTTGCTTCTCATCCTGGTGCCGATCGCAGTCACAACGCTAACACTCTGTATCACCGGATGGCAGTGGCAGTATTTGGCGATCGGCATGCCAGGGCGAATCGCGTATTGGTTCTTGCGAGCGGGTCCTCTTCCCAATCTCCTTCTCGGACCTATCGCATCACTTCTGACGGTTTCGGCATTGCCGATGCATCGCCGTCGGCCGATCGCTCTTACAAGTTTTCTTTGCTTTTTATGTCTGGCAGGCTTTTACGCCCTGCGGGAATATGCTCGTCTGGTTCCATGGGTGGAGAATGGTGCCATCACATTGAACGAGGCTCTCGCGTATCTCGATGCTTTCGCGGTTGCCGGGACCATTCTCGGAATTTGTATCGTCTCAGTCTCCGTTCGAATCTCGATCGTCGTTCCCAATCCGATCAAACGCGCCAAGCGCGGCACCTTTGGCGATGCCGATTGGCTGCCTATGTCGAAAGTGGCGAGGGTCTTCCCCTCCGACGGGGAGATCGTTATCGGCGAGCGCTACCGCGTCGACCGCGACAGTGTGCATGCGCTGCCTTTTGATCCGAACGATAGCGGAACCTGGGGACAGGGGGGCAAGGCGCCGCTCATGACCTTCAGTCAAAATTTCGATTCTACCCACATGTTATTCTTCGCGGGCTCCGGCGGCTTCAAGACGACCAGCAATGTCATCCCAACGGCGCTGCGCTACAGGGGGCCGCTGATCTGTCTCGATCCATCGACCGAGGTCACGCCGATGGTTCTCGAGCATCGCACCCATGCGCTCGACCGCGAGGTCATGGTACTCGACCCCACCAACCCGGTCATGGGCTTCAATGTTCTTGATGGGATCGAGAGCTCGACGCGCAAGGAAGAGGACATCGTTGGGATCGCACATATGCTTTTGTCGGAAAGCCTACGCTTCGACACCGCGACTGGCTCCTACTTCCAGAACCAGGCGCATAATCTGCTAACTGGGCTTCTGGCGCATGTGATGCTATCGCCCGATTATGCCGGCCGCCGCAACTTGCGTAGCCTGAGGCTTATCGTTTCCGAGCCGGAACCGTCGGTGCTTGCCATGCTGCGCGACATCCAGGAAAATTCCGCGTCCGGCTTTATCCGCGAGACGTTAGGTGTCTTCACCAACATGACCGAGCAAACCTTCTCCGGGGTATATTCGACGGCATCCAAGGATACGCAATGGCTGTCGCTCGACAATTATGCTGCGCTCGTCTGCGGTAATACGTTCAAATCGAGCGACATCGCTTCCGGACGGAAGGACGTCTTCCTCAACATTCCTGCGTCGATCCTGCGCTCCTATCCGGGTATTGGCCGAGTGATCAGCGGCGCGCTGATCAATGCCATGGTCCAGGCCGATGGCCATTTCCGCCACCGGGCGCTCTTCATGCTCGACGAAGTCGATCTGCTTGGCTACATGCGTATTCTTGAAGAAGCGCGCGACCGCGGGCGCAAGTACGGCATCACATTGATGCTGATGTACCAATCCGTTGGCCAACTCGAGCGTCATTTCGGGAAGGACGGAGCGACCTCCTGGATTGAAGGCTGCGCCTTCACGTCCTACGCCGCAATCAAGGCGCTCGATACGGCACGCAATGTCTCCGCCCAATGCGGAGAGATGACCGTCGAAGTCCGGGGACGTTCACGCAATGTCGGCTGGAGCAATTCCAATGGCAGCGCCCGAAAATCCGAAAGCATCAGTCTCCAGCGTCGGCCGCTGATCATGCCGTACGAAATCACCCAGTGGATGCGCAAGGACGAGCAGATCATCATTGTCCAGGGCCACAGTCCCATTCGCTGCGGACGAGCGATCTATTTCCGTCGTAAGGAGATGGATAAGGCAGCAAAGTTCAACCGCTTTTTTAAATTCTAGGCTTTGG
The DNA here is from genome assembly GCF_059803845.1 of Rhizobium sp. UFLA01-1127. Lineage (NCBI taxonomy): Bacteria > Pseudomonadati > Pseudomonadota > Alphaproteobacteria > Hyphomicrobiales > Rhizobiaceae > Rhizobium > Rhizobium sp. UFLA01-1127. The sequence continues at coordinate 17,287 of NZ_JAUQTZ010000112.1, forward strand.
CGTTGACCGCGAAGGCAATACCGAGTTCCGGCAGCCAACGGTCACAAGTGTGACCTGGAATTGATTTTTCGGTTGTTGGATTTGCCCGACAGGGTCACATCATGCGGAAGCTGGTCCTCCACCCCCCACGCGTGTCTTCTAGTGCGCAAACGCGCAACGACTATCATTTTCCACGGCTTGCTCTATATCGGTTTTTCCAGCACCTCCTAAAGCCGCCATTCACGTGGTCGTGTAAGAGGAAGGACAACAAGCCAGCCGGCAACGAGTTAAGTTATTCTGCGCGGGAATAAAATGCGGGTCCTACATTTCTTCAAGACGTACTGGCCAGATACCTTCGGAGGCGTCGAGCGGACGATTCATGCGATTATCAGGGGCGCCGCCACAAAGGGTATAGAATCCGACGTCCTATCGCTGAGCAAAATTCCAACAGAAAACACAGCCAGATTTCATGGGTACATGGCCTATAAATCCAAGCTCGATTTTGAGTTTGCATCAACTGGATTCTCGCGCGACGTCTTCGGACGATTTCGAGAGCTGTCAAATATGGCCGATATTGTTCACTATCATTTTCCTTGGCCACTGATGGATGTAGTTCATCTTGTTCATCCCCCCCATAAGCCGACCGTTGTTACCTACCATTCGGACATCGTGAAGCAAAAGTTTCTACTGAAACTGTACAGGCCGCTGATGGACCGCTTCCTCGACAGCGTCGACACAATCGTCGCCACATCTCCAAACTACCTCGCAACCAGCGATGTACTACAGCGTTACAAAGCGAAGACGGTCATCATTCCATTGGGGCTTGACGAAGTGGAATACCCCAGGGCGGAGGAAGACACCAAGGCGCACTGGCGCGAGCGTCTTCCTCGGCCTTTCTTCCTTTTTGTCGGTGTTCTGCGCTACTACAAAGGTGTCCATATTCTCCTGGAGGCAGCAAAGAGGACTAACCTAGACATTGTCATCGTGGGAGACGGCCCAATGGACCGCTCATTGCAGAAATTTGCAAAGATCAACAATCTGGCGAATGTGTCCTTTCTTGGCGCGTTGCCCGACATCGACAAATCTGCCCTTTTCGAACTGTGTACCGGCTTCGTATTCCCTTCCCATTTGCGATCGGAGGCCTTTGGCCTCTCCCTGATCGAGGCTGCCATGTTCGGCAAACCTATGGTTTCCTGCGAAATCGGAACCGGAACAAGTTTCGTCAACATCGAAGGAAAGACGGGGGTCGTCATTCCCCCCAACGACGCGGAAGCCTTGGCGACGGCAATGAATGACATCGCCAATGACCGCATACGCTCAGCCAACCAAGGCAGCGCGGCACGGGCGCGCTACCAAGAAAATTTCACCGCGGAGCGCATGGGGAACGCCTATGCGGAGCTTTATCGGGACCTGTTGGCACGGCCATAGGCCTGTTCTTAGAAAAATTCGTATGGCAACGCTTCATTGTATCCGTTGCGGGCGCCCCACAGACATGGATGTGGCGCCGATCCTCAGATCGTCGATGCCGCTTGCATGGCACATGTATGCAGCGAGTTCCACGATGTGATCAAGCTGAAGCCATCTCGCGGCGGTGAAGCTGCGACCACATGTTCGGAAGCCTGATCGGCTCCGGCATGTCTAGCGCAATGCACAGATTGCGAAACAGGGACCATTCTGATGATGTGGATCATCAAATCCCACCGTAACATCAAAGCCGTGCTCCTGCAGAAATCCAAGGATAGAATCTCGGGTAAGCCAAATTGCGTAACTGTCCTGTCCACCTGAAAACCCGGCCCAGCTAAGTGCGGCGCTCGGGTAAAGGCGACGGCTGCCGCGCAGACGTTTTCCAATATCGCCAGCAGCTTCAAACAGCTGCGCATCATGGCGATTGCTTATGATCTTTTCGTCAAAATAGTGCGTCCAGATAAACAGGCGATCAGCATTAACAGTCACCGCGTCAAGCAGTAAGAACGGGTCGTTCATGTGATAGAGGACGCCACTGGCAACGATCAGATCATATTTTGGGGTTTCAGGTGAGGCGAGCATCTGAATCGCATCGCCTAGAACAAATTGAGCGCGAACAAGGCCAAGCAATTCTTTGATCGCAAGACATTTCAGGTACGCACGTGAGTTTATCTCTACGCTTGTGATTTGATCGGCGCCCAGGTTGTGCATGGAGTAGGTATGCCCAGCCTCTAGTGGGCCAATTTCTAAAACAGACATCCCGGCTATGGGGCCGAGGCGCTGGTTCATCCAGCCAATGCGGGGATCTTCAAATACGTTTGCATGTCCTGGCGTGGTTTTAATGCCAAAGTGCGATGGCAGTGCGCTAGACCATTCCCCTTGAAAAATATCGACAACCGATTGAGCGGATTTTCTGTCAAAGTAAGCTGTGCCGGGGCGGGGTGATTCCAATAATACCGCGTGACGCCCTTCAGCTTTACCAAACTCTTGATAATGGTGCCATGCGCTGTAACCGGAAATGGCAACATCAGCGTGAGCCGCGAGGTACGATTCTTCGTCAAACCATGCCAGTTCATTGTCAAACCTGGACACCAGCGACCTCCCCAAAAATCCCCATATTTGTTGCTAGAACAACAAGATTGGGAATGCAACCGATTGGTGCTCAACTAGTCCATCTTGTGAAGATGAAAACAGCAACGCCGCTGTCATGCGTGTCGTTGACATTGTAAAGCGGCTTTCCAGAGCGCGAAGCCGGTGTCCGTATACATGCTATGGAGCTGAAAAACGTGCTTGGAGATATCCAGGCCGACTGTGGTAACTTCCGTATGCGGCGTCTCCGCCCCATTGATTTCCCTGTTGCAACAGTCTGGTCCAGCACTTGGAGGTGGTCCGATGAGCACGTCAGGGAGTCCCGGACGAGCTCATTGTGAGGCACTGTGTTGGTTTTCACGCGGAACTGAGCCGGTTAGGCGCATAATTTCCATTGAGAATTGAGCCATGTGAACCTTCCCCCAACGCGGTGAGCGACAGGGGCAACGGAGTGATCCACATGGGACTTTTAAACATCATCCGTCGGATGGCACTGCGCGAGAAGTTGTCGGTGCGCGAGATCAGCCGACGAACCGGATTGTCACGCAATACGATCGCGAAGTATTTGAGCGCCGGCACGATCGAGCCGAAGTTTGCGGTACCGGAACGACCGAGCAAGCTCGATCCTTTTGCCGACAAACTGGCGGGCTGGCTGAAGACTGAGGCCGGGAAGTCGCGCAAGCAGCGCCGAACGCTGAAGCAGCTTCATGCTGATCTGACGGCTCTCGGCTTTACCGGCTCCTATGGTCGGGTCGCCGCGTTCGCCCGTGACTGGCGGGTCGAGCAGCAGTGAGCGTCCGGTGAACGGATTTTGCTGAACGAGCCAGTTAGGCGATGTTCTGGCATTAGAACCAGCATTAGTGCTG
>NZ_JAUQTZ010000113.1:0-20430 GCF_059803845.1 Rhizobium sp. UFLA01-1127
CGTTTATACCGCTCAGGGCCTGCCGCTCGCGATCTTCATCCTGTCCGAGTTCATGCGCACGGTTTCGGACGACCTGAAAAATGCCGGCCGGATCGACGGGCTCAGCGAATATGCCATCTTCTTCCGTCTGGTCCTGCCGCTCGTCCGCCCAGCCATGGCGACGGTTGCCGTCTTCACCATGATCCCGATCTGGAACGATCTTTGGTTCCCGTTGATCCTGGCGCCGAGCGAAGCAACCAAGACGGTGACGCTCGGATCGCAGATCTTCATCGGCCAATTCGTCACCAACTGGAATGCGGTGCTGGCGGCTCTGACGCTCGCCATTCTGCCGATCCTCGTCCTTTACGTCATCTTTTCGCGTCAACTCATTCGCGGCATTACCTCCGGAGCAGTCAAGTGAGCCCATCCGAAAAGCCGATCCGCGTTCTCGTTGCTGGTCTTGGCAATATGGGCCGCAGCCATGCGCTGGCCTATCATAATAATCCCGGCTTCGAGATTGTCGGCCTGGTCAATCGCTCAAGGCCGGAATTGCCTGAGGCATTGGAGGGATATACGATCCATCCGGATTTCGAGACGGCATTGAGAGAGCTGAAGCCTGACCTCTGCTCCATCAATACCTATTCCGACAGCCATGCCGATTTCGCCGTCATGGCCTTCGAAGCCGGCTGCCATGTCTTCGTCGAGAAGCCGCTCGCAACCACGGTCGAGGATGCCGAGCGTGTCGTCGCAGCCGCGAAGAAGGCCGGCAAGAAGCTGGCGATCGGCTATATCCTGCGCCACCATCCCTCCTGGATGCGGCTGATCGCCGAAGCCCGCAAGCTTGGCGGTCCCTATGTGTTCCGCATGAACCTCAATCAGCAATCGAGCGGCCCGACCTGGGAGACGCATAAGGCGCTGATGCGTACAACATCGCCGATCGTCGATTGCGGCGTGCATTATGTCGACGTCATGTGCCAGATCACCGACGCCAAACCCGTCGAGGTGCGCGGCATGGGCCTGCGGCTGTCACAGGAGATCAAGCCGGACATGTATAATTACGGCCATCTGCAGGTGATCTTCGAGGATGGCTCGGTTGGCTGGTACGAGGCTGGCTGGGGGCCGATGATTTCGGAGACGGCCTTCTTCGTAAAGGATGTGATGTCGCCAAACGGCTCGGTCTCGATCGTCATGGATCAGAACGCCAAGTCCGACGATATCGACATGCATACGAAGACGTCCGTCATCCGGCTGCATAGCGCCGAAACAGGCCCGAGCGGCCAGTTCATCCGGCCGGATCAGGACCTGCACATGGATGGCGAGCCGGGTCACCAGGAGCTCTGCGACTTTGAGCAGGCTTTCATGCTGAAAGCCATTTGTGAGGATCTCGACCTCGATCGCCATATGGCCGATGCCGTTCAATCGCTGCGCATATGCCTCGCCGCCGATGAGAGCGTGCGCGCCGGCAAGCCTGTTTATCTATAAGGACAAGAGACTGTGGGATCGCTTCAACTGAAATCCATCCGCAAGGCCTATGGCTCGCACGACGTGCTGAAGGGCATCGACCTCGAAGTGAAGGATGGCGAGTTCGTCATCTTCGTCGGTCCCTCCGGCTGCGGCAAATCAACCCTTCTGCGCAGCATTGCCGGTCTTGAGGACGTAACTTCGGGTGCCGTGCTGATCAACGGCCAGGATGTGACCGTGACGCCGCCTGCCAAGCGCGGCATCTCGATGGTCTTCCAGTCCTATGCGCTCTATCCGCATCTGACCGTCAAGGACAATATGGGCCTGGGTCTCAAACAGGCTGGTACTGCGAAGGCCGAAATCGACAGTCGGGTGGCGAAGGCGTCCGGCATGCTGTCGCTGGCGCCCTATCTCGGCCGCCGCCCGTCAGAGCTTTCCGGCGGCCAGCGTCAGCGCGTCGCCATCGGCCGTGCCATCGTGCGCGAACCGGAGCTTTTCCTCTTCGACGAGCCGTTGTCGAACCTCGATGCCGCACTGCGCGTCCAGACTCGCCTGGAAATCGCGCGGCTGCACCGCAGCCTGAAGGCGACGATGATCTACGTCACCCACGATCAGGTCGAGGCGATGACGCTTGCCGACAAGATCGTCGTGCTCAATTCCGGCGCGATCGAGCAGATCGGTTCGCCGATGGAACTCTACAATCGTCCTGCCAATACCTTTGTTGCCGGCTTCATCGGCTCGCCGCAGATGAACTTCATCCCTGCTGAGCGCTTGGGCCAAAGCGGTGCCAAGACCGTCGGCATCCGCCCCGAACATATCACGCTGTCGCGTGATCAAGGCACATGGGCCGCCAAGGTCATTCATGTCGAGCATCTCGGCGCCGACACAATCATTTACCTCGAATCCGAGACCACCGGTCTCTTGACCGCGCGTCTCTTCGGCGAACATCAATACGAGCCGGACGAGATGGTCTACGCGACGCCGGATGCGAACCAGATGCATCGTTTCGATGTGAACGACAAGGCGATCCGGGCGTAAATGGCCTGCAGAGCCGGAGCGGCAAGCTTCGCCTCGGTTATTCCTTCATTGCGTGAATTGTGTCGTCATTCGCCTTGCGGTCGCGAGGGGGTGCCGGCCGTCAGAGCAGCCCGCTCGATGACTTCCGCTATCTGGACGGAAAGAGTGGGATCGGACACGGCGCGGGCAAGCGTTAGGCCACCGCTCAGCGTTGCAAGAAGAACGATGGCTCGATCCTCCGCCGTTGTTTCGTCAGGGCTCGTGCGCTCCGGCAGCCCGGCAGCGACATTTGCGATCAACTTTCTCAACTCTACCGTATAGACGCGGCGTGTTTCCTCGTCGGCACGCATCACGTCAGGCGAAAGGCTCGGCAGCGTGCAGCTGTCACCGAGATCGCAGGTCCGCTTGTAGCCGAGATAGAAGCTGGCAAGCGCCTTCAGCCAGTCTTTCGGCTGGCTTTCTCTGAGCGCCAAGATCGCGTTGCGCAACTCTTCCAATCCTTCGACGACGGCTGTGCGAAACGCTTCGCTCTTGGACTTGAAGTGTCCGTAGAAGGCCCCGTTTGTAACGCCGGCTGCCTTCGTCAGCGCATCGATGCCTGCGCCGCCATAGCCTTCCTTTCGAAAGACTTGCCCCGCAGCCGCGACAACCCGCATCCGGGTTTCTTCCTTATGTTCGGCGCTGTAGCGCATTGCTGCCTCCATTAAGAGCGATCTCTCTTTATTGCTTGCATAGAGAGTGATCGATGTATATCGTTAAAGAGTGATCGGTATATATCAATTGCCGTCACAGGTCCAACAAGGAGATATTCCATGCCCATTACACTCACGGTATCCGAAGGGCTGCTTTCATCCGAAGCACAGGCACAAGCTTTTGCCGGACTGACGGATGCAGTCCTCGACGTGGCCGGCTTGACCGGGAATGAATTCATGACGGCCAATGTCATCGGTTCGATCAACGTGCTTCCGGCCGGGCACGTGCTGGCGGCTGGAAAGCCTGTTGCCGCGGCCTTTATCGAGCTCAAGCTGCCCGAAATCGCGCTGGCGACCGCCGAAGCCAAGCGCGCTTTCATCGCGCGGGCAACCGATGTCGTCGAGCAGGCGGCCGAGGGGCGAATCAAGCGTGAGCATATCTGGTCGAATATAGTCTATGCGCCCGAGGGTGCCTGGGGTATTGCAGGGCAAAGCTACAGCAATGCCGATCTGGTGGACGCCATCGGGAATGCGGCAGCTGCCTAGATCGTCCCGCAATAATGCGCCGTCGCGCAGGGCGGCGGCGAGCAAATGCCGGATCGATGCTTTTCCGCTTCGATCCGGCGGCATAATGGAGGCGGCTTATGGAACTTGCCAATTATCTGTTTTTCACGACGCATTGCGACGACGCGCTCGCCTTCTATACAGCTTGCGGGCTTGGCCGTGTGACATTATTGATGCGCCATGGTGCGGATGGGATACCGCTTGCCCGCGAGGCAATGCGCGGCAAGGTGATGCATGCGCGTTTTGAAGGCCCAGGCGTGCTGTTCTTTGCATCCGACAATCATGACGCCGAACCGATGCGCGGCTCTGCGCACATGCTCATGATGGATGATCGCGACAGCACCGACGAAATTTTTGCCCGCTTGTCAGAGGGAGCTACGGTAACGACGCCGCTCGCCGTGCAGCCATGGGGTAGTTACTACGGCAAGCTGACGGATCGGTTCGGTGTGCAATGGATGGTGGACTGTCTGGAGTAAGCGCGGGTCGATCACATATAGAAGATTGCCGTTATTGGTCCAGTCGTCCGGACGAATTCATATATGTGTCATGAGGCTTGGCTATCAAGAGGTTAATCAACTCCAACAGCGAGCCCGTCATGACAAACGCAGCCTCCATTTATACAACCTGGCACAAAGATCCGCAGGGCGATACCGCAATGGCGGAATCGCATAGCCCCTATTGGCGGCACTTCATCGAGACTATACCGGAGCGGGACCTCTCCTCGAAGACCGTCCTGGATTTCGGCTGCAATCGCGGTGGCTTTCTGCGGCTGCTTTACGCCATGCGGCCGTTTCGACGCGGCGTCGGCATCGATATCGCCTCGGAGTCCGTGGCCGCCGCTGTCGAAGCTGTCGGCAGCATGCCGCTCCAGTTTCATGTGACGACCGATTTGTCGCCTTTTGCCGATCGCTTCGACGTGGCCTTCAGCTATGAGGTGATCTATCTGCTGCCCGCACTGAAAGAGCATGCCGAGGGAATGTTTCAGGCCATGCGCAATGGCGGCGTCTACTATGCGGTGACCGGCTGCCACAATGAAATGCCTCTATGGCCGAAGTGGCTCGAGCTCATCGGCAACAACAGCAATGCGCCGATGCAGGATCGTTCGCCGCAAGACTATATCGAGGCGTTCACGGCGGCTGGGTTCGATGTTTCCGTCAGGCGTTTCGGCTATGACGGTTTCGTGCGTGCGACGAAGGACCGCAAATATTATCCGAGCATTCTCGATGCATTGAGCTATCCGGCCGAATACAAGCTGCTGTTCCGGCTTGAGAAGCGCATCTGACATGGAGACGATCGATCGCAAGGGCGGCAGCGCGCTGTGGCATCAGATCGGCGAGATCCTGGCGGCTGATATTGCCGCTGGGACCCTCGCTCCTGGTGAGAAGTTGCCGACCGAGCCAGAACTGATGCAGCGCTTCGGCGTCAGCCGTTTCACCGTGCGCCAAGCACTGAGCCATCTGGAACAACGCGGATTGGTTCGCGCGGAGCAGGGGCGGGGAACCTTCGTTCATAGGGGCGTGCTCGACTATACGCTGTCGAAGCGCACGCGCTTTCATAAGAACCTGATCGAGCAGGGTTTCGAGCCGGGCGGCGAACTGCTCGTTCACGAGATCGTGCCGGCGACGGAACGCATTGCCCGCTATCTGAAGCTGACGGTTGGAGTAATGGTCATCCATCGTCGCGGTGTGATGACGGCCGATGGCGTTCCGGTCGAATTGGGCGATTCCTATTACCCGGCCGAACGTTTTCCCGATTTTGAGAAGGCTAGATTGCTGCATCCGACGATTTCGGCGGCGCTCGCCAGCTATGGTGTCATCGACTACGAGCGCTTGTCGACGGAGATCGAGGCGCGTATGCCGACGGCCGAGGAAGCACGGATCTTGCGCCAGCCGAAGTCAATGCCGCTATTGGTGACGCGCAAGGTGGATGCCGATGCCGCCGGCGTGCCTATAACCTACTCGGAATCGGTATGGCCGGCCGAACGTATCACTTTTAATGTTGATCTGCGATAGAGAGCTTCCATGACCTAGCGGTGGGAGAGGATATTGACCACTTTGCCGAAGGGGTCGCGGACGTAGAAACGGCGAACGCCCCACGGCTCATCCGTAAGATCATACAATATACCGAAACCCATGGAGGTGGCGCGCTGATAGAGCGCGTCGACATCATCAACCTCGATGGAAAGATCCGGAACGATGGTGCCTGAGCCGCCTTCGCTGGCGACGCTGATCTGCGGCACCGTTGCTGCCTCGGAGGCGAAGGTGACGATCCAGCCGTGATCCATGACGATCTCGAGGCCAAGCAGGTCATGATAGAAAAGGCGGGCTGCATCGGGATCGGCGGCGGGCAGGTTTGGGACGATGCGCAGGACGGTCACTGACGTTTCTCCCTTGTGGACATGGAGGCGGGCAGATGCCGCGCCTCCACCATGCCAAGCTTAAACCGTGACAGCCGGCAGCAGCTTGGCGCGTTCCGCGAGAATATGGCGGCAGGCGCTCGCCACTTCACGCCCCTTGATGATGAAGTGTTCCTTGAAGAACTGGATATGCGCTTCCGACTCCTGGAAGTGGTGCGGCGTCAGGACCGCCGAGAGGATTGGCACGCCGGTATCGAGCTGGACGCGCATCATGGCATCAAGAACCGTGTTGGCAACGAATTCATGGCGATAGATGCCGCCATCGACAACGAAAGCGGTGGCAACGATTGCGGAGTAACGGCCATTGCGGGCAAGCGTCTGAGCATGCAACGGAATTTCAAGCGCGCCGGGCACGTCGAAGATATCGATCGGCGATGCGCCTTCTACCGTCTGCCATTCGGCAATGAAGGAGTCGACGGAGCGATCGACGATATCGGCATGCCAGCGAGCCCGAATGATCGCAATGCGGCTCGGCTGGGTAGAAATCGAAATGGTCATGAATTTTGCCTTTCAAGGGTTGTTGTCAATTATCCCTTGGGCGAACACGCGGGACCGCAACGCTCCCCGTGAGGAGGAGGTGCGACACTGCTTGCTCTCTTCCATCCGGACTATACCGTCGGCTCCGGCATCTCACCGGATCTGCTGACCCTTCCGAAGATTCGGAAGGCGCTCGCGGGCTCGAGGAAACTCCCCATACCGCCGGTGGGGAATTGCACCCCGCCCTGAGAACGCGTGAACTATAGATGCTTTCCCTCATGGAAATCAAAGAAAAACGCCGGGCTTTTGACCCGGCGTTCGCGAATAATTTTTCAAAGATTCCCGGCGGTGCAGGGACCGTCTTCAATCCTGAATGACGAGCAGATCGGAGGAGGCGAAGCGCAGCGTCACCTTTTCGCCGACGCTCGGAGGCATCATGCCCGGGCTGTTGAACATGTCGAAGGAAATCGTATTGCCGGCGACATTCATGCGCGTGCGGATGACCGAACCCAGGAAATGTGCCGAAGAAACTTCACCCGTCAGAGCGGTATCGCCCTTGGCCGACTCCGCCAGCGAGCCGGCTTCCGGACGCAGGGCGAGCGATACGGTATCGCCCGGCTTATAGGCCGTGACCGACTGCTTCAGCGTCACGCCCTGATCGCCGATCATGATGCGGTTACTGTCGGGATCGACGACCTTGCCTTCGATCAGGTTCAGCGTGCCGACGAAGGAGGCGACGAAACGGGTTGCCGGCTTGTTGTAGATTTCGAACGGCGTGCCGATCTGGTCGGCGCGGCCGGCATTCATGACCACGATGCGATCGGAGATCGACAGGGCTTCTTCCTGATCGTGCGTCACGAAAACGGTGGTGATACCGAGCTGCTGCTGGATGGCGCGGATTTCCTCGCGCAGCGAAATGCGGATCTTCGCGTCGAGCGCTGAAAGCGGCTCATCGAGCAGGAGGACCTGCGGCTTGACGGCAATGGCGCGGGCAAGCGCCACGCGCTGCTGCTGACCGCCGGACATCTGGTAGGGGTAGCGGCCGGCGAGATGGTCGAGCTTGATGAGAGCAAGCATCTCCTTGACGCGCTTGTCGATGTCGGGTTTCGCCATGCCGGCGACCTTGAGGCCGAAAGCCACGTTGTCGTGCACCGTCATGTTCGGGAACAGCGCATAAGCCTGGAAGACCATGCCGATATTGCGCTGGTTCGGCTTCAGCGGCCGCTGATCCTTGCCGTTGATCGTCAAGGTGCCGGCGGTTGGGGTTTCGAAGCCGGCGATCATGCGCAGCACGGTCGTTTTGCCGCAACCCGACGGTCCAAGGAAGGAGACGAATTCTCCCTTCTCGATGTTCATGTTGAAATCGTGAACGACCTGAACGTCGCCGAAGGACTTCTTGATGTGGGTAAGTTCGAGAAAAGCCATGGTGAGAAGCCTTACGCTTTGACCGGAGCCATTTTTGAGAAGCGGGAAACAAGCTGGAGCAGGCCCATGCTGAGCCAGGTGACAGCGAGCGCGATGATCGCCAGTGCGGACGACTGATAAGCCTGGTTGGCGCCGACGAGCTGCATATAGGGGCCGAAGGCTGGCCGATTGAGCAATGATGCCATCGTGAATTCGCCCATGACGATCGCCAGAGTAATGAACGCGCCGGAAAGTACGCCGCTCATGACATTGGGAAAGATGCAGCGGAACATGATGGTGGTCCACTTCGCGCCAAGGCTTTCCGCCGCCTCCGTCAGGGTTCCAACGTCGATCGTGCGCATCGCCGTATCGACGGAACGATACATATAGGGGAGTGCCAAGACAATATAGGAGCAGACGAGAAGGAAGTTCGTCGACTGCTCGAAGCCCGTCAGCGGCAGGATCGACGACGAGTTATAAAGACGCAGATAGCCGAAGACGATAACGATCGCCGGGATGACAAGCGGCATCAGCGTGATAAATTCAACGATCGGGCGAATCTGGGGCAGGCGAAGCCGGACCCAGTAGGCCGTGGGTACGACGAGCAGCATGCCGACGATGATGGTCAGCACCGCCATGAGCATGGAATAGCCGAACGCATACAGGAAGTGCGCGTCGGAAAAGACCGATGCATAGGCGTCGAAACTATACGCATCGCGACGCATGCGCAGCGAGAATTCCAGCGTGCCGATGAGCGGAACGATAAAATAGATGGCGCCGATGAGGACTGCGATCCACGCGAAGAATTTCTGCAGCTTCATTTCTGCCACCGTTCCGCGCGCATGCGCATGATGATGTAAATGACGTTGGAAATGCCTGTTATGACGATCATGCCGAGAGCCATAGCATAGCCGAGATTGGCGTTGTGCAGCACATCGCCGCGGATCTGGGCATAGAGCTGGATCGGTATGATATTGAGCGAGCTGCCAGTCAGTGCGATGGCGGTTGCGATGGCGCCGAAAGCGTTGGCGAATAGCAGCAGCGTCGTGCCCAGCAGGCTTGGCCAAAGGATCGGCAGCGCCACCATGAACCAATATTGTCCGTTGGTCGCGCCGAGGATGGAGGCTGCCTCACGCCATTCCTTCTTCATGCCGTCGAGCGCCGGCGTGATGATCAACACCATCAGCGGAATCTGGAAATACATGTAGGTGATAGTCAATCCGACGAAACTGTAGAGATTGAAACCGGTCGAATAGAGATTGAAGCCCAGCCAATCCCTCATCAGTATCGTGATGAGACCGAGGCGGCCGATCGTCGCGATGAAGGCGAATGCCAACGGCACGCCGGCGAAATTGGAGGCGACGCCGGAAAAGGTCAGGAAGACGTTACGCACCCAGGCCGGCAGCCCGCCCATGACTAAGGCCCAAGCTAGATAAAAACCGATCAACGCGCCGCCGAGCGCCGAGGTGACCGACACTTTGATGCTGATCCAATAGGAGTCCATGATGGACTTTGTGAACAGATCGCCGATGTTCTTCAGCGTCAGGCCGCCGTCAGGCGTCAGAAAAGCGCCGGCGATCAGATAGATCGTGGGCAAAATCAGAAATAGCAGCGCGAAGATCAGGAAGGGTGCAATACCCAGCCAGTCGACAACCAAACGCTTGTTGATCATGGGAGCGGAACTGACCGTCGATGTTGTGGCGATGCTCATGATAGACCCAATCCGCCGCGTCGAAAAAATGGAAAACCTCCCCGCCGAAGCGGGGAGGTCATGTCAGCCAGGATTACTGTACGTTCGAACCGACGACGGAATCCCACTTGGTGGTGATGGCGGTCTTGCCGGCATCCTGTTCGTCGAGCGTCGGGAAGACGGCCTTTTCATAGGCAGCAGCCGGCGGCAGCTTGTCGAGAAGCTCCTGCGGGACCTTCTTGTTCTTCGCCAGGTCGTTGAAACGGATGGGGTGGCAATAGCCCTTCAGCCAGCCGATCTGGCCTTCGTCGGAATAGAGGAATTCCATCCAGAGCTTGGCAGCGTTCGGATGCGGAGCGAAAGCCGAGATCGCCTGGACGTATACGCCTGCGATAACGCCCGAAGCCGGAACGGTAACGTCAACCGGCGGGTTACCCTTCAGGCTGTCGCGCCAGGAAAGACCGTTGTAGTCCCAAGCGACGACGATCGGGGTTGCGCCCTGAGCGAGCGAAGCGGACTTGCCGATGACCGGAACGAAGTTGCCGGCCTTGTTCAGCTTTGCGAAGTAGTCGAGGCCAGCGGCGCCGACCTTGGCAGCGTCCTTTTCGCCAGCGGCCAGGCCGGCCGCGTAGACGGCCTGAACGGCCTGGTTCGAGGTGCGCGGGTCGCCAGCGAGCGAAACGGTGTTCGCGTATTCCGGCTTTTGCAGGTCAGCCCAGTCCTTCGGCGGGTTCTTCACAACGTCCTTGTTCACGACGAAGGAGAGGACGCCGTAGTAGTCGCCATACCAGTAGCCTTCGGCATCCTTGGCGCTGTCCGGAATGGAATCCCAGGTGGAAACCTTATAGGGCTGCAGCAGGCCTTCCTTCTTGGCGGTCGGGCCGAAGGAGAGACCGACGTCGATCACGTCAGGAGCCTGCGGGCCTTTGTTGCCCTTGTTGGCGCGGATTGCTTCGACTTCATCGCCCGAACCGGCATCCGGGTTCAGTTCGTTAACTTCGATGCCGTACTTCGCCTTGAATGCAGCGATCAGATCGCCATAACCGCACCAGTTGTGGGGCAGGGCGATGGTGGTCAGCGTGCCTTCCTTCTTGGCGGCAGCGATCAGGTCGGCGCTCGGTTCTGCGGCGGCGATTGCGCTCGAAGCGACGAGCATCGCTGTGGAGATGGTCAGAAGACGATGAATTTTCGAGATCACTGCATTTCCTCCTTTTGGGTTTTCAGTGTCTGGCGTTGCTGTTAATGACGTAACATGAAGCTTGTGTGACGGCTTCAAAGCGTTGCGTTTGCTGAAAACGCGGTTGATTTTGCTTCTAGTCGACGAGTATGACAGTCGCTGCATTTCACGCATGCTCCATGCCATCTTATTTTATATTTTCATTCCCCTTTAGCTCAGCTTGCGAAACAGCTTGGTTTGTTCGAAAAGACCTTCCAGCGTTTTCATGCGTTCGCTCGTCTCGTCCCATGTCGAGCTCTGCACCGCTTCGATCAACGCTTCCAGAATGAAGAGGGTGACAACGGAGGAATCCCAGGCCGACGGTGCCTCGATCTGCACGCGGAACGTGTGCTTGGCGTGCTTGGCGGCAGGCGTCGCCCACTGGTCGGTAAAGACGATGATTTCGGCGCCGCGCCGCCGCGCGGCTGCCGCTAGGTTGACCATTTCCTGTTCGTAGCGCCGGATGTCGAATATGACGAGAAGATCGCCCGGATTCATGTTCAGAACATATTGCGGCCAAGCACTGGAATTGGAGGAAAGCAGCGTCGTATTGGGCCGAATGACCTGCATATGGGTGAAGAAATATTCGGCAAGCGCGCCCGTGATGCGGCCGCCGACGAAATAAAGCCCGCGCTTTCTCTCGGACAGCAGTGCCGCAACGCTGTCGAACGTCACGACGTCGATATCCGATAGGGTCTGCCGCAGATTGCTCATGATGGCATCGGCGAAACGGTTGAGGATGTGCGTGCCCGGCGCGTTCGAGGCCCAACGATCGTGTTTCGTCAGCGGATTGGAGATCGTTGCCTCGACTTCCTGGTGAAGGTGGGCCTGAAAGTCCGGATAGCCCTTGTATCCGAGCTTCTGCACCATGCGCGCGACCGTCGGGGTCGAGACGCGCGCATTCTCGGCGACCGTCGTAATACTGCCCAGCCCGGAAACGGGATAGTTGTCGAGCAGGCTCTTTGCGAGCTGCCTTTCCGCGCGCGTCAAGGTGTCAAAGCGCGCGTTGATCACGTCCGAAACTGTCTTCGACGCATTGTTCACTCGATTTTAGCTCCCCAGGACGGTCTTATGCCGCTTTCCTCTCAGGATATAACAACGCTGTCACATTTCGAGTCAATGTCACAAATGAAGAAATAATTTCAGTTCCCAGTTGACAGAGACGAAAACGTGAAGAATTCTTTTCTTATAAAGATTTTATTAATCGGCAATGGGGCGTCTCCGATGCTTGCGCAGCAAGGCATTTTGACGAAGGCGGACGGCGATTGTGTTGCGGTCGAAAGGCCGGACGGGACCAGTGCGGTTTTGCTCGTCTGCGAGCACGCCTCCCGTACTTTGCCGGAGCGGTTCGGCGATCTCGGGCTTTCCGCCGAGGCGCTTGCCAGCCATATCGCCTGGGATCCGGGCGCACTTCCGGTTGCAAGGAAAATATCTGCGGGCTTGAACGCCACATTGGTTTTTCAGCGCTTCTCGCGCCTGATCTACGACTGCAACCGGCCGCCGGAAAGCGCCGGCGCCATGCCAGAGACGAGCGAGATCTACACGATCCCCGGCAACCAGCATCTGGGCGAGGCGGATAGGCAGGCACGTACGGAGGGGCTCTACATACCGTTTCATGATCGCATCCGGGAGCTGCTCAAGGAGAGGACGGCGCGCGGACAAAAAACCGTGATCGTGACGATACATAGCTTCACGCCGATCTATAATGGCAAGTCTCGGGCGGTGGAGCTCGGCATTCTGCATGACGAAGACAGTTGGCTGGCCGATCGCATGCTGGAGGCTGCGGCAGAGGCGCCGCTTTATCGGACCGAGCGCAACCAGCCTTACGGGCCGGAGGACGGTGTCACCCATACGCTGAAGCTGCATGGGATCGCCAACGGCCTGCATAACGTGATGATCGAGGTCCGCAACGACCTCATTCGAGATGACGTCGGCCAAGGGGTCATGGCCGATTATCTGACTGGGCTTCTCCAGAACAGTCTGGAAGCCCGAGCATAAAAGAAAAAGACCCCGGGGAGCAGTTCAACTGCGATCAAGTCGTACGGCAAAGCTGGCGGCTTATGTGACACATGGTTCTTCGCAATCCCGCGGACGACCGGGCTTTAGGGGGAATGGCATGTCTGATTATTCAGAGTTAGACAAAAAGCAGGATATCCAGATCCTGCACTCCATGGGCTATGCTCAGGAGCTGGAACGGCGCATGAGTTCATTCTCGAATTTCGCCATTTCCTTCTCCATCATATGCATTCTATCCGGAGGCATCAATTCGCTGGCGCAGGCGACATCGGGCGCCGGCGGTGCCGCGATCGGTATCGGGTGGCCGTTAGGCTGCCTGATCTCAGGCGTTTTCGCGCTCTCGATGGCGCAGATTTCCTCTGCCTATCCCACGGCGGGCGGCCTTTATCACTGGGGCTCGATCCTCGGCAACCGGTTCACCGGCTGGCTGACGGCCTGGCTCAATCTTCTCGGGCTGATCACCGTGCTTGGCGCGATCAATGTCGGCACGTGGGGCTTCTTCAGCGGCTCCATCGCCCCATGGTTCGGGATTGCGGTCGACACCACAACTTCCGCCGGTTTCGCCAACCAGATCATTTTCGTCGCGATCATCACCGGTCTGCAGGCCCTGATCAATCATTTCGGCATCAAGCTCACTGCGAAGCTGACCGACATGTCCGGCTACCTGATCTTCGCGGCCGCGATCGCGCTTACCATCGTTTGCCTCTTCGGCGTGAAGAGCTGGGATATCAGCCGCATCTGGACCTTCACCAACTATTCCGGAACGCCGGAGGGCGATTCCGCCGTTTGGCCAAAGATGGACAATATCTGGTACGTCTTCGCCCTTGGTCTGCTGCTGCCGATCTATACGATCACGGGTTATGACGCATCGGCGCATACGTCTGAAGAGACCGTCAAGGCATCCAGTTCCGTGCCGCGCGGCATGGTCTCCTCCGTCTGGTGGTCGTCGCTCTTCGGCTATATCATGCTGCTGGCCTTCCTGCTGGCCATCCCGGATATGAATGAGGCATCGAAACAGGGCTGGAACGTTTTCTTCTGGACAATCAACAGCATCACCAATCCCGTCGTCGCCAATATTCTCTATGTTGCGATCTTCATTTCGCAGCTCCTGTGCGGCCTTGCGACCGTTACATCGGCGTCGCGCATGATCTACGCCTTTTCGCGTGACGGCGGTCTGCCGTTCTCGAGATCGCTTGCCAGCGTCAGCCCGACGTTTCGCACGCCTTCCATCGCCATCTGGACGGCGGCCGTTCTTTCCGTGCTGTTCGTTTGGGGTGCATCGCTCGTCACGATCGCCGGCTCTTCGGCCTACACCATCGTCGTATCGTGCACGGTCATCTTCCTGTTCCTCTCCTTCACCGTGCCGATCGTCCTCGGCATCAAGGCGATCGGAACTGCGAAGTGGCCGAAGATGGGGCCGTGGAACATGGGCATCGGCACTTATAAGCTGGTCTCGGTTCTGGTGGTCATTGCCATGGCGATCATCTTCATCATCGGCGTGCAGCCGCCGAATGAATGGGCGCTCTACATCACGATCGGCTTCCTGGTGTTGACCGCCATCGTCTGGTTCGCCTTTGAACAGCGCCGTTTCCAAGGCCCGCCGATCGGCGACATGATCGCCAAGCGGCAGGCCGATATCGTCGCTGCCGAACGGGCCGTCGGCGAGGTGTGATCCATTCTATCAAACTGGCAGGGGCCGCCGCCGCGGCCCCGTCCAACCTGACGAGCGGCTCCGGTAATACATCCGACAGCGCCGCTGGCCGACCCACTTCTATTTTCCAGGCGGACCAAATTATGAGCAGCAGCTATACGTTCGACGACCTCAAACGGGATGTGGCCGAAGGACACATCGACACGGTTCTGGCATGCCAGGTCGACATGCAGGGCCGGTTGATGGGCAAGCGTTTCCAGGCGGAATTCTTCATCGAAAGCGCCTGGAAGGAAACCCATAGCTGCAACTATCTTCAGGCGACGGACATCGAGATGGAAACCGTCTCCGGCTATAAATCGACGAGCTGGGAGAAGGGCTATGGCGACTATACCATGAAGCCCGATCTTGCCACGCTGCGCCGCATCCCGTGGCTTGAAGGCACGGCGCTAGTGCTCTGTGACGTGCTCGACCACCATACGCATGAAGAAGTCGCGCATTCTCCGCGCGCCATCCTGAAGAAGCAGGTGAAGCGGTTGGAGGCCATGGGCATGAAAGCCTATATGGCTTCGGAACTCGAATTCTTCCTGTTCGACCAAAGCTATGACAGCGCACGCGAGTCCGGCTATCGCAATCTCAATCTCGTCAGCGGCTACAATGAGGATTACCACATCTTCCAGACGACGAAGGAAGAAGATGTGATGCGGGCAATCCGCAAGGGACTACAGGGCGCCGAAATCCCCGTAGAAAACTCCAAGGGCGAGGCCTCGGCGGGGCAGGAGGAAATCAACGTCCGCTACGCCGATGCCCTGACCATGGCCGACCGACATGCGATCATCAAGAACGGCTGCAAGGAGATTGCCTGGTCGAAAGGCAAGGCCATCACCTTCTTGGCGAAGTGGAACTACAGCGCCGCCGGCAGTTCCTCTCATATTCATCAGTCGCTCTGGAGCGCAGACGGCAAGACACCGCTGTTCTTCGACAAAGAAAAAGAGCACGGCATGACGCCGCTGATGAAGCACTATGTCGCGGGCCTTTTGACGCATGCCAGCGAAATTACCTATTTCCTTGCGCCCTACATCAATTCCTACAAGCGCTTCGTTGCCGGCACTTTCGCACCCACCAAGGCAATCTGGAGCACGGACAATCGCACCGCCGGTTATCGCCTGTGCGGTGCCGAGACCAAGAGCATCCGTATCGAGTGCCGCGTAGGCGGCTCGGATCTCAATCCCTATCTAGCTTTTGCTGCACTAATTGCCGCCGGCCTTGATGGCATCGAAAACAAGCTTGAACTGGAAGCGCCGTTTGTCGGCGACGCCTATGGCGCACGCGAAGTTCGCGAGATTCCGCGTACCCTGCGTGGCGCGGCCGAGGCCCTGACCAATTCGAAGATGCTGCGCGCCGCCTTCGGCCACGATGTCATCGATCACTATACCCGCGCTGCCGAATGGGAGCAGGAAGAGTACGATCGTCGCATCACCGATTGGGAAGTGGCGCGCGGATTCGAAAGAGCGTAAGGCTTTTGCGATCTGCCTCTTGCCCGATTTTTATTCTAGGATCGGGCAGGGGCGCCGGTATGCTTGTTGACCTGTCGTTTCTTCTCAGAGGCGGCCAAAGGTTCTGCAACATCAGGCAATCAATTGGATGATTACGAAAACAGGAATTCGATCATGACCATGATCACATGCGTCTCCCCGGTGAACGGAGAGGTTTATGCCGAGCGTCCGGCGTTGTCGCTGGAAGCCGCCAAGGACGTCATGGCCCGCGCCCGCAAGGCGCAGAAGGATTGGGCGCGTCGTCCGCTGGAGGATCGCGTCCAGCTCGTGCTCAAGGGCGTGGCCCGGCTCAATGAGATGGCCGAAGTAGTGGTGCCGGAGCTTGCCTGGCAGATGGGTCGCCCGATCAAGTACGGCGGCGAATATCGCGGCTTCAACGAGCGTTCGAACTATGTCGCCTCGATCGCTGCCGATGCGCTGGCGCCGCTGGTCGTCGAGGACAGCGCCAATTTTGCCCGCCGCATCGAGCGCGAACCGCATGGCGTGGTCTTCGTCATTGCGCCCTGGAACTATCCCTATATGACGGCGATCAACACGGTCGCCCCGGCGCTGATGGCGGGCAACACCGTCATTCTCAAGCATGCAAGCCAGACGCTGCTCGTCGGTGAGCGGCTGGTCCAGGCCTTCGTCGAGGCCGGCGTTCCCGCCGATGTCTTCCAGAATGTCTTCCTCGATCATGAAACGACGTCGGCGCTGATTGCGGCCGGCAGCTTCAATTTCATCAATTTCACCGGTTCCGTCGAAGGCGGGCGGTCGATCGAGCGCGCCGCTGCCGGCACGTTCGCCGGTCTGGGGCTCGAGCTTGGCGGCAAGGATCCGGGCTATGTCATGGAGGATGCCGATCTCGACGCTGCGGTCGATACGCTGATGGATGGCGCCACGTTCAACTCCGGGCAGTGCTGCTGCGGCATCGAGCGCATCTATGTGCATGAATCGCTCTACGACAGTTTCGTCGAGAAGTCGGTCGCCTGGGTTTCGAACTACAAGCTTGGCAACCCGCTTGACCCTGAGACGTCGCTTGGGCCGATGGCGCACAAGCGCTTTGCCAAGGTCGTGCGTGAGCAGATCGCCGATGCGGTTGCCAAGGGTGCCAAGGCACTGGTTGATCCCAAGCTGTTCCCGGCTGACGATGGCGACGCCTATCTTGCGCCGCAGATCCTTGTCGATGTCGATCACTCCATGGCGTTCATGCGCGAAGAGACCTTCGGCCCTGCGGTCGGCATCATGAAGGTGAAGAGCGATGCGGAAGCGCTCGAGCTGATGAACGACAGCCCCTACGGCCTGACGGCCTCTCTTTGGACGAAGGATGTCGAGCGCGCCTCGCGCATCGGCCGCGAGATCGAAACCGGCACCGTCTTCATGAACCGCGCCGATTATCTCGATCCGGCCCTGTGCTGGACTGGCGTCAAGGAAACCGGCCGCGGCGGCTCGCTGTCGATCATCGGCTTCCACAATCTGACGCGCCCGAAATCCTACCATCTGAAGAAAGTAACAGCATGAGCACTATCTCAGCCAACTGGAGCTATCCGAACGCCTTCAAACTCGGCCGTGGCCGCATCAAGGAACTGGCGGACGCCTGCAAGAGCCTGGGCATGAAGAAGCCGCTTTTGATCACCGACCGGGGACTTGCCTCGATGGCGATCACGGCGACGGCACTGGATATTCTGGAAGACGCAGGTCTCGGCCGCGCCATCTTCGCCGACGTCGATCCGAATCCGAACGAGAAAAACCTCGAAGCCGGCGTGAAAGCCTTCAAGGATGGCTGTCATGACGGCGTCGTCGCCTTCGGCGGCGGTTCCGGCCTCGATCTCGGCAAGTGCGTTGCCTTCATGGTGGGGCAGGCGCGTCCGGTCTGGGATTTCGAAGACATCGGCGACTGGTGGACACGCGCCAGCCTCGAAGGCATCGCCCCGATCGTCGCCGTACCGACGACGGCAGGCACCGGTTCGGAGGTCGGCCGTGCCAGCGTCATCACCAATTCCGCAACGCATGTGAAGAGGATCATCTTCCATCCGAAATTCCTTCCCGGCGTCGTCATCGCCGATCCGGAACTGACCGTCGGCATGCCGAAGGTCATCACCGCAGGTACGGGCATGGATGCTTTCGCCCATTGCCTGGAAGCCTATTCCTCGCCCTTCTACCATCCGATGTCGGCCGGTATCGCGCTCGAAGGCATGCGGCTCGTCAAGGAATTCCTGCCGCGTGCCTATCGTGAAGGGACCGATCTCGAAGCGCGCGCAAATATGATGAGCGCGGCCGCCATGGGCGCCGTTGCCTTCCAGAAGGGGCTCGGCGCCATTCACGCGCTGTCGCATCCGATCGGTGCCGTGTACAATACGCATCACGGCATGACCAATGCCGTCGTCATGCCGGCGGTCCTGCGTTTCAACCGCAAGGCTATCGAGGACAAGATTGCCCGCGCTGCCGCCTATCTCGGCATCTCAGGCGGTTTCGACGGCTTCTATGATTATGTGCTGAAGCTGCGTGCCGAACTTGGCGTGCCGGAAAGCCTTTCGGCCATGGGCATTGCGCCGGATCGCATCGATGAGCTCTCGGCCATGGCGATCGAAGATCCAAGCGCCGGGGGCAATCCGGTGCCGATGACACTGGAAAACACTAAAGCTCTCTTCCGGGATTGCTTCTAAAACGCTGCCCAACACCTTGATGTGCTGGAGGAATTGACAGCGCATCAGGTCAAACAAAAGAGCCGCCGGGCGTCACCCGGCTGCTCTTTTGTCGAGAAGCTATATGCCGATCAATCCACGAATTCGACGACGACGCCCGGCTTGACCATCTTGGCGAGTTCGGTCGCATCCCAATTGGTGAGGCGCACGCAACCATGGCTCTGCGTCTTGCCGATTCTTGATGGGTCCGGCGTGCCGTGGATGCCGTAGGTTGGCTTCGACAGAGCCATCCAGACCGTGCCAACCGGGCCATTCGGGCCTGGCGGAATGTTGAGAACCTTGTCGTTTCCGGCTTGTTGGAAGTTGATCTTCGGATTGTAGGTATAGCCAGGGTTGAATGCGACGCGCTCGACCGTCACCGTGCCGGAAGGCGAGGGCGTGTCGGCAGAGCCGATGCTCGCCGGATAGGCTGCAATCAGGGTACCGGTGGCGTCATAGGCGAAAACCTGCTTGCGGCCCTTGTCCGCTAGGATCTTGGCGACCGTGCCGGTCTTGCTGGGACCGGTATTGACGACCTTGATAGTGCTGCCCGGCACGGTGAAATCGACACCGGGATTGAGCGCCTTCAGATAGCCTTCATCCATATGGAAGCGCTCCGCCAGCATTTCGGTCGTCGACGTGTAGCCGAGGGAAGGCATCTGGGACTTCGCGGCATAATCTTCGGGGATCGATGCGACATAGGGGCCGGCCGCATCTGCGGCCGTGATCGTATAATTGACGATCGGCATGCCGCCGGACAAGCGCAGCTGCTCGAGGATCGCGTCAGTATTGTTCGGATCGAGAGTCTGGCCGGTCATCTGCTGGTAGGCATAGATCGCCTTGGTGACATTGGCGCCCATTCTGCCGTCGATGGCACCCGGCGAAATGCCCTGCCGCGCAAGGAACACCTCGAGGGCGGTGATTTCCATCTTCGACTTGCCCTTTAGTGTGATGACGGGCTCTGCAGGCGGCTTGTTGACGATATCGGGCGTGCCCTGCTGCGGGTCTATCGATGCATAGTCGTTGCCGCTGGCATTTGCCTGACTTCGGCTCGGCTCCGGCATCGGTTGATTGTCGAGCGGCTGGCGCTGAATATCGCTATCACGCGGAATGGCGCCAGTGACTACGTCACGATCCTGCTGGCCGTAACCATTGTTAGGGCCGCCGTCATAATTTCCGTAGCGGTCGGTACGATACTGGCGATAGTCTTGGTAATTGCCGTTATCGGACAGCTGCGTATCGCCGTAGCGGCCGCCGTTATTGCCATAGGTATCGCGGGCAGGTGCGCGGGGATAATAGGTGCTTGCCTTCATCTCGGTCGCGACGACATTGCCGTAGGCATCGATCAGAACCCGGCGGCCGCGCCCGTCGCGCGCCATGGAGTATCCGCCGCCATAGGGATACTGATCGAGGATCCGGCCGTCAGGAGTGACGAGAACCGTGTTGCCGCTTCCACCGCGGTAATATTGTGCGTGCGCATCGGTGAGCGCAAGCATCGACACGGCGGCAGTCATTGCCAAGGCAAAACTCAATTTTACGAACCGGTTCACGTCTATCGAATCCTCGGGGTAGTCGTTCGGCTGACACACATGGCAATTTTGTCGCCAGTATGGAAATTTAGATTATCATGC
>NZ_JAUQTZ010000114.1:0-20310 GCF_059803845.1 Rhizobium sp. UFLA01-1127
GCCGCCGGGCCGCAGCGCATCGCGCGCCGCTTTGAGGCCCTGATAATCGTAAAGACCGTCATTGGCCTCCGACGTGATGCCATCCGGCCCGTTGTCGACATCGAGCAGAATGGCATCGTATGTTGCCTTGCGGGCACGGATGAGCGGACGCACGTCACCTTCATGGATAGCGACGCGGAGGTCATCGAGACAGCCGTCGAAAACCGTTGCCATCGGCCCGCGTGCCCAGGTCACGACAGCCGGAACAAGCTCCGCAACCGTCAACTTGGCATCCGCATCGAGTTCGCCGAGGGCCGCGCGCAAGGTAAAGCCCATGCCGAGGCCGCCGATCAATATATGCGGCGCCTTGCGGCCCTTGATCTTTTCGCAGGAAAGCGTGGCAAGCGCGCGCTCAGAGCCGCTCAGACGGCTGTTCATCAGCTCGTTGGTGCCGAGCATGATGGAAAATTCCTGGCCGCGCTGCTTCAGGCGCAGCTCGCCGCCACCGGGGATTTTCGCAGTGTCGAGCAAGGTCCACGGGATCACGGGCAACTCTCCAGGGCAGCTCCGGGAAAAATGCGCAGCGGTTTTCCGCCCGGAATTGCGTGTAATATAGGTCGTTTCGAATTGCCCGGGACCATAGTCTCTGGACGCTGCTAAGAACAGACGCACTTATCCCAAACAGATATAGGGCACATCCTTTTTCGCAACTTCGTCCAGTGCTTCCTCATAGCCGGCGTCGGCATAGCGCATGACGCCGAGAGCGGTGTCGTTGGTCAGCGCGTGGTCGAGCCGTTCGTCGGCGGCAGGCGTACCGTCGGCAACCACGGTGACGCCGCAGCTCGTCATGTAGCCGGCATAGCCGCCGCCGCCGGAATGGACGACCACGAGATCGGCCATGGACGAGCAGAGCATCATGGCGTCGATCAGCGGCCAGTCGGCTATGGCGTCGGAGCCGTCCTTCATCCGTTCGGTCATGATGTTCGGATGCGCCATGGCGCCGGCATCGAGGTGATCCCGCGAGAAGGCGATTGGCCCCTTCAGCTCGCCGCCTGCCACAAGCTCATTGACCCGGCGCGCAAGCGCTGTGCGCTCGCCATGGCCGAGCCAGGCGATGCGCGCCGGCAGCCCCTCGAAGGGCACATGCTGGCGGGCGAGCCTGATCCAGTTGGTGATGATCTTGTTGTCCGGGAACATTTCCAGCAGCAGATCGTCGATGCGGGCAATATCGCTTTCCTCGCCCGAGAGCGCCATCCAGCGGAACGGGCCGATGGCGCGGCAGAAGAGCGGTCGCAGATAGGCTTCGGTGAAGATCGGGATATCGAAAGCGTTGGCGACGCCGCCTTCCTTCGCCTGGGTGCGGATCAGGTTGCCGTTGTCGAAGACTTCGGAGCCCTTTTTCTGAAAATCCAGCATGGCCTTCACATGCTCGACGATCGAGGCACGGCTGGCCGCCATCAGCTGGCCCTGGCCGTCGTCGCGTAAATCTTTGACCTGGGCGAGGCTCATTCCCTTCGGCACATATCCATAAACGAGGTCGTGGGCCGAGGTCTGGTCGGTGACGATATCGGGCACGATGCCGCGCCGCGCGATCTCGGGGTAGATCTCCGCCGCATTGCCGACCAGCCCGACGGAAAGAGCCCGCTTCTCCTTGACGGCCGCATCGATCATCGCCAGCGCAGAATCGAGATCCGGGGCGATTTCTTGCAGGTAGCCGATGTCCTGGCGCTTCCTGGCGCGCTCCGCGTCGATATCGACGCAGAGGATGGCAGCCCCTGCCATGCGGCCGGCGAGCGGCTGCGCGCCGCCCATGCCGCCGAGACCGGCCGTCAGCACGAAGCGGCCGAAGAGATCGCCGCCGAAGCGGCGTTCGGCGATGCGCATGAAAATCTCGTAGGTGCCCTGGATCACGCCCTGGCTGCCGATATATTGCCAGGCGCCGGCCGTAAGCCCGCCCCAGCAGATCAGGCCCTTGCGCTGCAGCTCGTAAAACACCTCGGCCTTCGCCCATTGCCCGACGATGTTGCAGTTCGCCATGATAACGAGCGGCGCCTTGTCATGCGTGCGGATGAGGCCGATCGGCTTGCCGGACTGGATGAGCAGGGTCTGGTTCTCATCCATTTCGGTGAGCGCCTTGACGATGCCCTTATGCGCCGCCCAATTGCGGGCAGCCTTGCCGAGGGCTGCATAGACGACAAGGTTGTCGGGATCTTCGCCGACCGAGAGCACGTTTTCGAGAAGGCGCAGCAGGGCCTCCTGCCGCCAGCCCTTGGCACGCAGCTCCGGCCCGCCCGGAATGGGG
This sequence comes from Rhizobium sp. UFLA01-1127, assembly GCF_059803845.1. Classification (NCBI taxonomy): domain Bacteria; kingdom Pseudomonadati; phylum Pseudomonadota; class Alphaproteobacteria; order Hyphomicrobiales; family Rhizobiaceae; genus Rhizobium; species Rhizobium sp. UFLA01-1127. The sequence continues at coordinate 2,282 of NZ_JAUQTZ010000114.1, forward strand.
AATTTCGGGTGACGTGGATTGGTTTTCGGCATGGTCCTCTTACCTCTGTCGTTGTGGTCTTCCTTCTCCCCGTCCGGCAGAAGGTGGCCCGTCCTTCGACCGGCTCAGGGTCGGGATGAGAGCGGCTCGGCATATACCGTCTGCGCTTGCCGCTCAGACATTCGCTTCTTGGTCGCTCACCCCCTCATCTGTCCTTGCGGACATCTTCTCCCCGCCGGGGAGAAGAGGAGTGCTCTTCAATACTCGTTCATTTCGGCGGCAGGCCTTCAACGAAATTCAGCGCGGCCAGAAGCAGCCTCTTGCGCAGCATGTCGTTGCCATAGGCCTCCGGCCCGGCGCGCACCCATCCCTGCATCTGCCGGCCGCCCATCAACATGGGTTTGACGTCATGCTGCTCCAGCGCCCAGGCATCGTTGCCCTTGCCGAGACGGATCAGCATCCCGTCGACACGAGCGCCGCATAGCAGATGGCCGTTGAGCAGAAAGGCCCAGCCGCCGAACATCGCCGTTTCGCTGAGCCCGGGGCGTTCCCCAAGCTCTTCCCTCAGCAATTCCTCGAGACCGGCATCACGGGCCATTCAAGCCTCCTGCGCTTTTCAGTCTTTCTTGCCGGCCAGCGCGTATTTCGCGATCTCGATGCCCATCGCCTTCTCGACGGAAGGATAGACCGTGGGGTCGAGCACGCTGGCAGACAGCGGAATGATGTCCATCGGCACATGCAGGATGAAAACCTTCATCCCTTCTTGCAGCTGGCCGACGCTCAAGGGCTCGCCTTCCGGCGATAGCGTGGTGATGACGGAAGGGAAGGTTGCGAGACGCTTGCCGCCCGCATCTTCGACAGCCATGTATTCGTTCATCACATGCATGGTGGCGGCCGCATCGCCGCTGCCGACGGTAACGGTGCCGATGTCGAAGGCTTCCTTCGTGTAGACGACGTCCTTCTTGGTGATGGTGCCTTCGGCCAGGATATGGCCGCCCGTCGTCGTGCAAATGGCGTCGATGACGGCGCTGCCGCCCTTCTTTTCCGCCTCGATAATCGCTTCGCCGAGCGAAAGCGCCATGGAGATACCGCCGAGTGCCGCATGCGTGCGGACGTACGAAGCGCGCAAGGGATTGCGGCAGGAGGCGATGAAGCCGCCGGACTGATCGGATGCGGCGCGCAGGATCGGCGAAATCTTCGCCGTCGCGCCCTTCACGACCAGTTCGATATAGCGGTTCTCCGCGCGGTTGCCGCCGACGGCGGTCTGGATCATCTGCTCGGGCGAACCGGCCATGCCGATCGAGCCCATGTCTCCCGTCGGATGGGCGCGGATATCACCCACCGCGTCCACCACCTTCGTTCCGAGGATGGCCGATGGCAGCCAGCCGTTCAGCGTCGAGGACTTCCCGTTCTGGCCGATGATCAGGCCGGAAAGCTTCTCACCAAGCTCGTCCTGCAGCAGCTGCACGGCTTTCACGTAGTCGATACCCTGCATTTCCCAGGGGGTGGTCGAGGCCGGCGCGCCGATGGCGGCTGCCGTGGCAATCCAGTCGTTGTCATCAAGCTCGTCGATCGACACCAGCTCCGGCTTGCCGACATTGACGGCCGCATAGCCGAGCATGCGGCCGTGATCGGCCCAGCCGCCGCCGCCTGCGGCGTAAACGGAGCCGCCCTTGACGGCCGCTTCCACATCCTTGGCAACGAGTACGCGTCCCATCGGCTACTCCCGGTTCTGTTTGAGGTTCTTGTCCATGTCGCGCACCGCTTCGAAAAGAACGGCGGCACCCATGGCGATGTCGTCATTTTCGGCCCATTCTTCGGCGCAATGGCTGCGGCCTTCCTTGCAGGGCACGAAGATCATGGCGGCAGGCGCAACCTTGGCGATCCAGGCCGTGTCGTGGCCGGCGCCGGAGGCCATGCGGCGATGCTTGGCACCGACCGTATCGCAGGCGCGCTCGAGCGTTTCGAGCAGCACCGGAGCGCCAGGGGTCGGCATGTTGTCGGAGACGCGCACCGGCGTATTGATCGTCACGCCATAACCGGCGGCGATGGTCTTCACTTCACTGTCGATCCAGGCGAGGAAATCTTCCATGTCGCTGCGGATTTCGGCGCGGCCGTCGATCAGCAGCACGACCTTCGAGGGCACGACATTAGCGGCATTCGGCTCGATGCGGAATTCGCCGACGGTCGCAGCAAAATGCCCCGGCGTCTTTGCCTGCTCGGTAGCACGTTGGCGAATGTCGAGGACCAATTGCGAGGCTGCCACCAGCGCATCCGCGCGGCGGTCCATCGGCGTCGTGCCGGCATGGTCGGCGCGGCCTTCCACGGTGATCTCGATACGGGTGATGCCGGCGATCGCAGTGACGATGCCGATATCCTTGTTCTCGGCTTCCAGCACCGGACCCTGTTCGATATGCAGCTCCAGGAAGCCGGCAAGATCCGGTCGCTTCTGCGAGAGCAGCACGGAGGGATCGCCGCCGACCTCGGTGATGCCCTGCGACAGCGTGCGGTCGCCACTTGTGCGGGAGAGCCATGCCTCCGGAATCTGCCCGGTCATGCCGCGGCTGCCGATGCAGGAGACGCCGAAGATGCTGACTTCCTCGGCGAGGAAATCGACGATCTCCAGATCATGATCGAGTTCGATGTCGCGATCCTTCAAAGAACGTGCCACTTCGAGCGCCGCGATCGTGCCGGCAATACCGTCGAAGCGGCCGCCATCGGGAACGGTGTCGGAATGCGAACCGACAAGGATCGTTCCAAGGCCCGGCTTGGCGCCGGCGCGCCGGCCGATCAGATTGCCGGCGGCGTCGATACGTGTCTCAAGCCCAGCCGCCTTCATCCGCGCATCGATATAGGCGCGCCCCTGCAGGAAGAGCGGCGAGAAGGCGCGGCGCGTCCAGGGATGGCCGGGATCGGTAATCCCTGCCAGCGCATCGATATCCTCGGCGATACGATCGGCGTTTACGGGCAGGTTACGGCGCTTGGCTTCGGTCATCGGGCTGCATCTCCGGCAAGAACTTGGCGAGGCAAGGGACGGACGAAGCTGCCGAAGCCGGGCTCGGCCAGCACCTTCTGTCCCTCGGTGATTTGCTTGCCTCTAAGATAGGCGATGGACACAGTCCAGGGCAGGCGAATGCCGTTATAGGGGCTCCAGCCGACGACATTGTTGCCGCTTGCCGCCGCGTCATAGATCATTTCGCGCGGTTCCAGCACGACGATATCGGCGTCCTTGCCCGGGGTCAGCGCGCCCTTGATGTGATCGAGGCGGAAATGCCTGGCCGGGTTTTCCGCCATCAGCCTCGCAGCCCAGGTCAGCGGCACGCCGCGTTCCAGAGCACCCTTGACGAAGAGCGGCACCATGACCTCCAGTCCCGGTACGCCGGACGCATTCGCCAGCATGTCCGGATTGGTCTTGCGGTTTTCCGACCAGCTGACGTGGTCGGTCGAGACGAGCCAGACATTGCCCTCCGCCACCTTGCGCCACAAGGTTTCCACTTCGGCGCGCGGGCGGATGGGCGGATTGATTTTCGCCTTGCCGCCGAGACGGCGCACATCGTTTTCCTCGTCGAGCGTCAGGTAATGAATGCAGCATTCGACCGTTGCTTCGAAGCCGTCGCGGCGATAGGCGCGGGCAATGTCGTAGCCGCGCCCCAGCGAGCAATGCACGACATGGGCCGGGCAGCCGGTGTCCGCACCCGTCTCGAAGATCGTGTGCATGGCGAGCAATTCGGTGATCGGCGGGCGGGAAAGGCCGTGAGCGCGGTAGTCGGTGACACCGCTTGCCTTCACCTGCTCCATGTAGGTGCGCACCGCTTCGTCGTCTTCGTTGTGGACGCCGGCGGTCAGGCCCGTCGGAGCGATGGCGGCAAAGCAGGCATCGAGCAAGGCAGGCGGAATGCGCGGAAAGCGCTTCGGATCGGTCCCGAAGGTGGAGAATTTGAAGGCGGCGACACCGGCCTCGACCATCTCGGCGATGCGCGCCGGGCCTTCTTCCGGATCGATCGTGCCGTAGAGGGCAAAGTCGACGCGCGATTGCGGGGCGGCATGGTCGATCTTCTTCTTCACCGCCGCTGCCGAGCAGACGAGATTGCCTTCGTCATAGGGCATGTCGACGATGGTGGTGACGCCGCCGGCCGCTGCCGAGCGCGTCGACCAGATGAAATCCTCCTGGTCCTTCTGGGAGAGGGAATGGACCTGCGCGTCGATCGCGCCCGGGAGGATCAGCGCCTTGCCGAGCAGGTGCCGCTCGCGTGCGGCCGGCGGCACGCCGATGCCGATCTCGGCGATTTTGCCTTCGCGCACGGCGACATAGCCTGCTTCCACGATACGATCAGGCAAAACCACGGTGCCCTGCAGAACAAGATCGAAATCGGCCATGTGCGTTCTTTCCGCCCGTCGGTTGGGCTCGTCGGTTGATTCAGATGGCGACGGTGTCGTGATAAAGCCGCTCTTCGACCCGCTCCAGGGAGCCGAGCGCGAAGAAATCATCATAGGCGATGATCGGCTTGTGGGCGATCATCTCGGAGACGAACGCCTCGGAGGCCAGTTCTTCTTCGATCGCCTCGACTTCGGCCGAAAGCGGACGGTCGACCTCGTAGAAATCCGCATGCTTGCGCACGACTTCATAAAGCATGCGCGCGACACCTCCCGGCTTGTCGCCGAGAATGTCCATTGCCTGCGCCGAAAGCAGGGCTTCCAAAGCCGCCAGGCGCTTCAGCGCCCGCATCTGCCGTTCGAAGCGTTCGATGACCAGCGGCAGGAAGGCTGCTTCGTCTTCCATGCCCGCAGCGACCACGAGAGATTGCGCGGAGACCGGATTGGACATGGACAGAACGCGCGAGAAGATTTCGCCCGCGAGCTTGATGATCGGGCCGAAACCGGTGGCGATCTTCCCTTCCGGGACGAGGTTGACCGGCAGGCCGCGCCGCTGACCGTTGCCGAGCAGGACGCAGCGATTGAACGCGTTGCGGGCGGCATGGGCCATGCAGATCACGGCCGCTTCCAGAAGCACGGTAACATCGAGCGGAAGCGATCCGCCCGAGGTCATGACGCGACCGTCGACGATGACGGGATTGTCGTCCGAGCGGCCGGTGGCGGCAAGAATCTTGTGACCCGCCGTCAAAAGGTTTTCGATGACGGCGCCGAAGACCTGGGCGATCATGCGCAGGCTCAGAGGGTCCTGCACATGGGTGGCGACCGGCCAGGGCCATTCGTCCGAGGCGTTGCAGAGCCAGGCACCGATCAGGGCCTCGCGCGCAGTGCCGACATGGCGCACGGAAATCCAGGGATCGCGCGAAGCGCCAAGCGCGCCGGCCGCCATCATGCCGGTCGCAAGCAGGACGCGGATCGAGGCAGCGGCATTACGGGTCGTCTCGGCAGCCGCGGCAAAGCTGACGGCATTGACGCTGAGCGAGGCCAGGCTGTCGCGCGGCATCATCCTGACGGGAGCGATGCCGGCGGCATCGAAGGCATCGGCCGCCTGCATGCGGCGGCCACGATAGACGGCCTCGCCGACGCCGGTCAGAACTGCGCCGATCTGACCCATCAGGCCGATATCGGCGCAGCCGATCGAGCCGGTGCGGCGTACCACCGGAATGACATCGGAGCCAAGCAGCTGCAGATAGGCCTGGATCAGCTCTTGCGAACATCCGACCTGACCGGTGAGCGCGGTGTTGACCCGGATCGCCATGGCATTGCGTACGACCGACATGGAGAAGGGGGCGCCCGTGCCGAAATGATGGGCGCGCACGAGGCCGAGATTGAAGGCATCGAGATCCTCGGGTGACCACTCGACGTCCTTCATGGCACCGACGCCTGTCGTAGAGCCATAGACCGGCATGCCGGATTGGATCGTGCTTTCAAGAACGCTGCGCGCCAACCGCACCCGCGCCATGCCGGCTTCCGATGCCGAAGGCAGTGCGGCGCCCGCCCCGATCCGCACCAGATCGCTGAACCCCAGGGGCTGTCCGGTGAGTTCGATGCCGGCTCTCTGACGCTCCATGTCTCTTGTTCTCCTTTTCCGCAAGGCTATGCGAGCCTTATCGACAATGGGATATCCCAAATGGCGAACACCTGATATGCCATGCGAGCGAGAGTACACGCAAAGCAAGCAGCCGCATCATGCATTATAGCCGGAAGAGAGATATCCGCTCCCGTCGCGACGGCCGCTTTTGAATTCAGTGCGGCCCCATTATTCGGACACGATCAAGGCAGGATTGACGAATGGGCGCTGCAGCCGTTTCTATGCGGAACGATCCATTCAACATCCGGAAAATCATTGCGATGAAGATTCCTGAACTGCCTTTTACAGTAACCAATTGGGACGAGATTGTTCCCACCAGGCACGCGGGCGAAAGCGGCCATGCGCTCTGGAGGACGTTGAACATCGGAGACATCCGCGTTCGGATTGTTGAATATACGCCCGGTTATGTTGCCGATCACTGGTGCGATCGCGGCCATATCATCTACGTGCTCGAAGGGGAGTTGATTTCCGAGTTGAAGGATGGGCGGGTATCGATCCTCAAGCCGGGCATGAGCTATCAAGTGTCCGATTTTGGCGACGCCGCCCACCGGTCATCGACAAAGACAGGCGTCAAGTTGTTCATTGTCGACTAGAGCAATTCCAGGAAAAGTGCGCAGCGGTTTTCCGTCCGGAATTGCGCAAAAACAAGGAGATAGAGCGGTTCAGAGATTCCGTGAAAAACTGAACCGCTCTAGAGCCGGATGATTGTAGATCGGATCGATCTACAATCTGAATCCGCCCAAGAATCAAAGAAGCAGAGCATGATATCGCCCGAAGGCTGCGCACACCTTCGGCGTCATGCTCTGAAACCGCGCTGGGGAAGAAACGCACTTGGCCGATGTGTCCGCTGCCGCCGCAATGCGCTGCCGCAGGTCAACTCAGATGCCAGGCAATATAGAGCAGCGTCAGCGCGATCACCCATAGTGCAAAGCGGCCGGAACGGCTGTGCTTGGCCTCGGCCTTGCCGATTGCTTCCGCCGTCTGCGGATCGAAGCGCAGGCCATTTTCGCTCATATGCAGCAGTTCGTGGTGGAATTTCTCGGTCTTGGCGGCGATCTCGGGTGCTGCTTCGGCGAGCTTCACGGCCGCTTTCAGGCCATCCCGCAGATCGGTCATGATCCGCTTCGGGCCGAGATTGGTGCGAATCCAGTCGCCGACGACCGGTTCGGAAGCCTTCCACATATTGAAGCGCGGATTGAGCATGCGCGACACGCCCTCGACCACGACCATGGTCTTCTGCAGCATCACCAGCTCGGGCCGCGTCTCCATGTCGAAAAGTTCGGTCACTTCGAAGAGCAGGGTCAGAAGCTTGCCCATGGAGATCGTCTCGGCCGGCTGGCCGTGGATCGGCTCGCCGATGGCGCGGATGGCCTGCGCAAAGCTCTCGGTATTGTGGTGTGCGGGCACATAGCCGGCTTCGAAATGCACTTCGGCAACGCGGATATAGTCGCGGGTAATGAAACCGTAGAGGATTTCGGCGAGGAAGCGGCGTTCCTTCTTTCCCAAACGGCCGACGATGCCCATATCGACGGCGACGATCATGCCGGCGGCATCGACGAAGAGATTGCCGGGATGCATGTCGGCATGAAAGAAACCGTCACGCAGCGTATGGCGAAGGAAGGACTGGATCAGCGTATCGGCGAGCACATTGAGATCGTGTCCGGCAGCCTTCAGCCCCTCGACATCGGACATCTTGACGCCGTCGATCCACTCCATGGTGATGACGTCGCGCCCGGTACGCTCCCAATCGACCTTCGGAACACGGAAGCCTGGATCCCTGTCGGTGTTTTCGGCGATCTCGGAGAGCGCGGCTGCTTCCAGCCGCAGATCCATCTCGACTTTGGTGGTCTGCTCGAGCGTCTTCGTCACTTCCACGGGCCGAAGGCGCCGGCTGGAGGGCATGAAGCGCTCCTGCAGCCCCGCGACGAGATACATTGCCTTGATATCGTTGGAAAAACGTTGACGCACACCGGGCCGGACCACCTTGACGGCAACACGCTTGCGGCCTTCAGCCGTTTCGACTTCGGCAGGATGTACCTGCGCTATGGAAGCGGCGGCGATCGGCTCGCCGAAGCTGGCATAGAGATCGCCGATCCGCCGGCCGAGTGAAGCCTCGATGGCCGCCGTAGCGGTCTCATGCGGGAAAAAGGCCATCCTGTCCTGCAGCTTCGACAGGTCGTTGGCCATATCGACACCGACTACATCCGGGCGCGTGGCCAGGAACTGGCCGATCTTCACATAGGAGGGGCCGAGCCGCTCGACAGCCTGGGCAAGCCGGTCGCTGCGGGCCTGGCTCTTTGCCTTCCTGCGGGCGAAGACGCTGACGAAGGATTTGGCGAGGCTGACGGAAGGAGGCAGCCCTTCCGATGGCAGCGCCACGACCACACCTTCGCGCACGAGCACCCAGCCGACCCGAACAAGGCCGAAATATGCGCTGAAAGCACTCATATCGTCTCAAGGTCTCGGAATGTGGAGGCCAAAAGCCGGATCGGGTGACTGGATATCATGCTTTAGAGCTTCCAGCCGGAGTGCAGCGCAGCGATGCCGCCGGTGTAATTGGTGAAGCTCACGCGCGAGAAGCCGGCCTCGCGGATCATCGTCGCGAAGTCCTGCTGGTTCGGGAACTTGCGGATCGATTCCACCAGATACTGATAGGGCTCGGCATCGCCCGTGATCGCCTTGCCGAACTTCGGAATGGCGTTGAAGGACCATGAGTCATAGACGCGGTCGAGCAGCGGCAGATCGACTTCGGAGAATTCGAGCACGAGCAGCCTACCGCCGCGCTTCAGCACGCGATAGGCTTCCTTCAGTGCGACATCGATATGCGGAACGTTGCGGATGCCGAAGGCGATCGTATAGGCATCGAACGAGTTGGGCTCGAACGGCAGTTCCTCGGCATTCGCTTCGACGAAGGTGAGATTGTCGGAAAGCTTCCTCTTCTCTGCCCGTTCCGCGCCGACGGCAAGCATCGAGCCGTTGATGTCGAGCACGGTCGCATGCGCTAGCCGGTTCGAGGCTTCGACGATGCGGAAGGCGATGTCGCCCGTGCCGCCGGCAACGTCCAGAACCTTGTAGCCTGCTTCCTTGCGCGGGTTGAGCGCCGCGATCATCGCATCCTTCCAGGCGCGATGCATGCCCATGGACATGACATCGTTCATGATGTCGTAGCGCTTGGCGACCTTGTGGAATACCTCGTTGACGAGGCCCTGCTTTTCGCCATCGGCCACTTCGCGGAAGCCATAGGATGTTTCCATGCCGCCATCGGCGGAGGTGCGGCTTTCTGCCATCGGCTCAACTCCGTTACACGACAGCGCCGCGCGTCGTATGTGACGTGCAATGGCGCTGTAGCACTTTAAATCTGCTGCATAATTTAATCCTTAAATCCGATAGGGTTTAAGGAATTATGCAGTATCCAGTGGCGGACCATAGCGAAATCGCGTTTGCCACGCTATCTCATCAGCCGGATCACCAGCCGCAATGCCTTGGGCTATAGCTCAGATCATAAGCGGTTGAAACATAAAGATGGATAGCCATGCCGGAATTACCAGAGGTCGAAACCGTCAGACGGGGCCTCGCGCCTTCTATGGAAGGCGCTGTTCTGAAGGAGCTGGAGTTGCGCCGCAACGATCTGCGCTTTCCGTTCCCGGCCGATTTCGCTCGGCATGTGGCCGGGCGCGGTATCAGGTCGCTGTCGCGCCGCGCCAAATACCTGCTGATCGATTTGGATGACGGCAAGACGATCGTCGCGCATCTCGGTATGTCCGGCTCGTTCCGGGTGGAGGCGGGTGCGGTGGCCGATACGGCCGGAACCTTCCATCATCCGCGCTCAAAGGACGAGAAGCACGACCATGTCATCTTCCATCTGGCGGGTGCCGGCGGCGATGCGCGCGTCATCTATAATGACCCGCGCCGCTTCGGCTTCATGGACATCGTTCCGCGGGTCGATATGGCGAGCCATCCCTTCTTCCGCGATCTCGGGCCGGAGCCCACCGGCAACGAACTCGGCGCTGATTATCTGGCTAAGCGTTTTGCCGGCAAGGCGCAGCCGCTGAAGAGCGCGCTTCTGGACCAGAAGAATATCGCCGGTCTCGGCAATATATATGTCTGCGAAGCGCTCTGGCGATCTCACTTGTCGCCGCTGCGCGCAGCCGGCACGCTGGTCACGGATGCGGGAAAGCCGACGGAGGCGCTGCAGGGGCTGGTCGTCGCCATCCGCGAGGTCATTGCCGACGCGATCGCGGCAGGCGGTTCGTCGTTGCGGGATCATATCCAGGCCGATGGCTCGCTCGGCTATTTCCAGCATTCCTTTTCCGTCTACGATCGCGAGGCGCAGCCTTGCAGCACGCCGGGCTGCGGCGGTACGGTCAGTCGCATCGTCCAGGCAGGGCGTTCTTCTTTCTATTGTGCCGCCTGCCAAAGCTGATTGAAGGGCCGAAACTATTTAAAGGGAGAGACAAATGGCTTACGAGACCCTCATCGTCGAAACTCATGGGGCCGTCGGCCTCATCCGGCTCAATCGGCCGCAGGCGCTGAATGCGCTGAATTCCACCGTGCTTGCCGAGCTGAAGCAGGCCTATGCCGCGTTTGATCTCGACGATGGCATCGGCGCGATCGTGCTCACCGGTTCGGAAAAAGCCTTTGCCGCCGGCGCAGATATCAAGGAAATGCAGTCGCTCGATTTCGTGGATGCGTATAAGAACGACTTCTTCAGCGGCTGGGCCGAGATTGCCAATGCCCGCAAGCCTGTCATCGCGGCGGTCAGCGGTTTTGCGCTCGGCGGCGGCTGCGAGGTTGCGATGATGTGCGATTTCATCATCGCTTCGGAGACCGCCAAGTTCGGCCAGCCGGAAATCACCCTCGGCGTCATCCCCGGCATGGGCGGCTCGCAGCGTCTGACGCGGGCCGTCGGCAAAGCCAAGGCGATGGATCTGATATTGACCGGGCGAATGATGGATGCGGCGGAGGCGGAACGCTCCGGCCTTGTGGCGCGCGTCGTACCGGCAGACAAGCTGCTCGACGAGGCGTTGGCCGCCGCCGCCAAGATCGCCTCCCACTCGCGTCCCTCGGTGCTGATGGCCAAGGAGGCGGTCAGCCGCGCTTTCGAAACCACGCTCGAGGAAGGATTGCGCTTCGAACGCCGGCTGTTCCATAGCCTGTTCGCCACGGAGGACCAGAAGGAGGGCATGGCTGCCTTCGTCGAAAAGCGCAAGCCGGCCTTCAAGAACCGGTAAGGACCAAGATTCCGGAATTACGCGGGTTTGGCGAGAATCCGCGTTGACGCCGGGGCTCATTCCGGTTATATGCCCGCCACAGTTTGGAAAGCCGCTCTGGTTTTCCGCAATTGCTCCCGCATTGCTGGATGAAGTGGCCGCAAGGCCCGCGCCGCAACGATGGAGTTTTGTTCGAATTCTAAGAGAGGCATACATGGCCAATACTACCTCGGCGAAAAAAGCGACCCGCAAGATCGCCCGCCGCACCGATGTCAACAAGGCTCGTCGCTCGCGCGTTCGCACGTTCGTTCGCCAGGTCGAGGAAGCCATTGCATCGGGTGATGCAGATCGTGCAAAGGCAGCCTTCGTTGCTGCTCAGCCGGAACTGGCTCGCGCAGCCACCAAGGGCGTGCTTCACGCCAACACTGCTTCCCGCAAGGTGTCGCGTCTTGCCAAGCGTGTGAAGGCCCTTTCGGCTCCGACCGCATAACTTTCAATTAACGATTTAGTCGTTAGAGTTAAGCCCGGCCCTTGTGCCGGGCTTTTTGGATTCGGCCAAAAAAATGCCGCATTGCCAAAATTGGCCGGCCGAACATGTCATTGAAGTGACATAAATATACGTTTAAAAACAACGGCTTGCGGCAGGATATCCCAGCTATGGGTGATCTGCGTGACGCATTGCCGGCTCACAACTGAGTCAAGCGGATTTTTTATTTTTTTGTTTTGAAAGCTGTGAGAATCGCGCCGAACGGGAATCTCTTTGATTCAACAGCGATTCTTTTTTGAAGGGCTTGTGACAGTCAAAATTGGCCTCCGGAGTCAATGGCCGCCTCTTAATTTTGTGTAAAATTCATCGTTGATATCTGCCCTCGATCCTGCCTAAATGCATTTCAACAAGGGGCGCGGACATCACCTTAAACGGCTTCGGCAAAACACCGTCACTTCAGGCGGCGTGGGTGGTTTTGCCTCTTGTAACGGAGCAGTTCAGCTCCGTTTTTTCAAACAGTTGACGAGTAAAAGCCGGAAGCGGCAACGCTTGCGGAACGAGGAAGCTTGTCTGTCCTTTGTAGCCTAAGTCGATGGCGCGGCTGCGGGGAGGGGAGAAAAATTGACAGCCGCTGGGGCAGCCGATCGGAATACGAGGGCCGATTGCTGTTCCGCTTGCAGACGCCGAGACGAAGGCTGCTTTAAAGAGCGGTTTTCGCCACAGTGTTCTTGTAAGGCCCGTTGGCCGGGCGTGGCTGATGAACCGGTATGCGGCGCAGCTTGGCAACGAGCGCGACCTTCATGCCATGGCGAAGACCTAAGGGCGGCGGTATGACGCTGTCTCGCCCTATAAGAGACTGTGGAAGGCGGCACTATATGCAGATACATACGAGGGCGACGGGTGCGTTGGAGAATGGGGACAATGCGCAGGCGTTCGGTGCGGTTTGCTTAGAAGCGGCGGGGGAAAAGGGTGACGTGGCGCATAACAATTTGTTCGAGCGCGTGAGTGCGCGCTTGAAGGCCCAGGTTGGTCCCGACGTCTATGCCAGCTGGTTTGCGCGGCTCAAGCTTCATTCGGTTTCCAAGAGCGTCGTCCGTCTCACTGTTCCGACGACTTTTCTGAAGTCGTGGATCAACAATCGCTATCTCGATCTGATCACTAGCCTGTTCCAGGCAGAAGATGCCGAGATTCTCAAAGTCGAGATTCTGGTTCGCACGGCGACCCGGCAGGGCGCGAAGCCAAGCGCCGACGAGCAGCCTGTGGTGCCGGATCAGGCGGCTGTTGCGCCGATCCGTCGTGCCGTCGCTCAGCCGGCGGGCCAGGCCGTCGCCCAGGCCGTGAGTGCGGCAGCTGCCGTGCGGCCCGCAACGGCGGGCACGCCCCTTTTCGGCTCTCCGCTCGATTCCCGCTTCACCTTCGACACCTTCGTCGAAGGCGGCTCGAACCGGGTCAGCCTTGCCGCTGCCAAGACCATCGCCGAAGCCGGTTCCGGCGCCGTGCGCTTCAATCCGCTCTTCGTTCATGCAACGGTCGGTCTCGGCAAGACGCATCTTCTGCAGGCGATCGCCAACGCAGCCGTGCAGAACCCGCGCGGCCTGCGCGTGGTCTATCTGACGGCGGAATATTTCATGTGGCGCTTCGCAACCGCGATCCGCGACAATGACGCGCTGACGCTGAAGGACTCGCTGCGCAATATCGATCTGCTCATCATCGACGACATGCAGTTCCTGCAGGGCAAGATGATCCAGCACGAATTCTGCCATCTGCTGAACATGCTGCTCGACAGTGCCAAGCAGGTCGTCGTCGCTGCCGATCGCGCTCCGTGGGAGCTGGAATCGCTCGATCCTCGCGTGCGCTCGCGCCTGCAGGGCGGCGTGGCGATCGAAGTCGAGGCACCGGACTATGAAATGCGCCTTGAGATTCTCAAGCGCCGTCTCGATGCCGCCCGTCTGGACGATCCGTCGCTGGAAATTCCGGCCGAGATCCTCTCGCATGTCGCTCGCAACGTCACCGCCAGCGGCCGCGAGCTGGAAGGAGCCTTCAACCAGCTCATCTTCCGCCGCTCCTTCGAGCCGAACCTGACGGTCGAGCGCGTCGACGAACTGCTGGCACATCTGGTCGGCTCCGGCGAGCCGCGCCGGGTCCGCATCGAGGACATCCAGCGTATCGTGGCCCGCCACTACAATGTCTCGCGCCAGGAACTGGTTTCGAACCGCCGCACGCGCGTCATCGTCAAGCCGCGCCAGATCGCCATGTATCTGTCGAAGACGCTGACGCCGCGCTCTTTCCCGGAAATCGGCCGCCGCTTCGGTGGCCGCGATCACACCACGGTTCTCCACGCCGTGCGCAAGATCGAGGAACTGATCTCTGGCGACAGCAAGCTGTCGCACGAAATCGAGCTGCTGAAGCGCCTGATCAACGAGTAGACCGAGCGATCGGCATCGACAGCAAATTCAACGGCCGGCTTCATCGCCGGCCGTTTCTTTTGTGCACTCCCGGCCGTCGGCCGCAGGGCCTGCAGCCGACGCATTTCATCGGCATGGTGTTGATTCCAGTTGGCCTGGCGGCAATCGGTGGAAGACTGTTCACCCTTCCTTCAGGGGAAGGCCACGTAGTGCCGGGCGGGTGACCTGAGTAAACTCTGAAGTCTCTATTGTGTCTTCGGGGATCACCCCCACCCGCCGCTTTGCGACGACCTCCCTCTCAAGGTGGAGGTGCTAACAAGCGAGATCGGCGACGACCGAGTCGAGAACCAGCATTCCCGCAGGCGTGCAGCGCAGGCGGGAATTGCCGATGCGCTCTATGAAGCCGTGTTCCAGTAAAAATGCCTCGCGCTGCGGATCGGGATCGCGGCCGGAAAGCTGCTGCCAGCGGGCGAGATCGACGCCTTCGCGCAGCCGCAAACCCATCAGCAGCAGTTCGTCGGCCTGCTCGTCGAATCCAAGCATTTCCTGGTCGATCATGCCGTGACCGTCGCGTTCGACCGTCTCGAGCCAGCTTTCCGGCTTGCGTTCGGTGGCCGTCGCCAGCTTCTGCGGTCCGCGGGTCAGGCGCCCATGCGCGCCGGGGCCGATGCCGGCATAGTCGCCATAGCGCCAATAGGTAAGGTTGTGCCGGCTTTCGGCGCCGGGACGGGCGTGATTGGAGACTTCGTAGGCGGGCATGCCCTCGCGCTCGGTAATCTCCTGCGTGGCCTCATAGAGCAGCGCCGATTGATCCCCATCGGGCACGATCAGCTTGCCTGCCTTGTGAAGGCCGTAGAAGGGCGTTCCCTCCTCGATCGTCAGCTGGTAGAGCGAGAGGTGATCGACTGCATAGGAGATCGCCTCTTTCAGCTCGCGCTCCCATTCCTCGACGGTCTGATTGGGGCGGGCATAGATAAGATCGAAAGACATACGCGGGAAGATCTCCCGCGCCAGCCTGATCGCCTTCAGCGCATCCTCGACATTGTGCAAGCGTCCGAGAAACTTCAGGTCACGGTCGTTCAGTGCCTGCACGCCCATCGACACGCGGTTGACGCCGGCCGCGCGATAGCCGCGAAAGCGCTCCGCCTCGACGCTGGACGGATTGGCCTCCATGGTGATTTCGATGCCGTCGGGTACATGCCAGGTCCTGGCGATGCCCTCGATGATCGCGCCGACCGTCTCCGGCTTCATAAGGGAGGGGGTGCCGCCGCCGAGGAAGACGCTGGTGACCGTTTTCGGGCCGCTGATCATCCGCATCGTCGCCATTTCCTTGAGGAAAGCGGCGGCGAAGCGCTCCTGGTCGACCAGCTGATGGCGGACGTGGCTGTTGAAATCGCAATAGGGACACTTGGCCGCGCAAAAAGGCCAATGGACATAGACACCGAAACCGGGCTCGCCGGTATCGGGCAGCAATTGCGCCCCGCGCATCAGGTCCTGTGTATCCACGATTTCCACGAAGTGAGCTTACGCCTCCAGGCACGTTTCGACAAAGACCTTGAAGGCGCGGGCACGATGCGACAGCGCGTGCTCGTCGCCGCGCTTCCAGCCATGTTTCTGGTCGGCGCTCATCTCGCCAAAGGTGGTCTCATAACCCTTGGGTTTGAAGATCGGATCGTAGCCGAAGCCTTGGCCGCCGCGTGGCGGCCAGACGACGGTGCCTTCGGCCTCGCCGCGGAAAAGCTCGGTATGTCCGTCCGGCCAGGCAAGGCAGAGCACGCTGACGAAGCGCGCCGTGCGGCTTTCCGGAGAACTGGCTCCAGCCTTTTCGAGGGCGGTCTCGACCTTCCGCATCGCCATCGCGAAATCGCGCGTGCCGTCAGCGGTTTCAGCCCAGTTGGCGGTGTAGACGCCGGGATCGCCGCCAAGCGCATCGATGACGAGGCCGGAATCGTCGGAAAGAGCCGGCAGACCGGAGGCCTGCGCCGAGGCAAGCGCCTTGATCGCGGCGTTTTCCTCGAACGTCGTGCCGGTTTCATCCGGTTCGATGAAGTTGAGGTCGGCAGCCGATGTGGCGGTAAAGCCGAAGGGGCCGATCAGGTCCTGTATCTCGCGGATCTTGCCGGCATTGTGGCTGGCGACGACGATGGTCTTGGTGTCGAGCTTGCGCATGTGCTGTCCTGTCAAAGGCCCCAGATGCGGGGTTCGGCGCATTCCAGGCTGTTGCCGGCTGGATCGCGGAAATAGATCGATCGGCCGCCGTTCGGCCAGTGAAAATCGGCTTCGATGGCGATGCCGGCGGCTTTCAGCTTCTGCGCCATTGCCTCGATATCGTCGCCGTCCACGCGGAAGCAGACATGACCATGCCCCTTCGTGCCATGCGGTGGCACGGGCAGGGCGCCCGGCTCGTGCGGTTTGACCGTTTCCTTGCTGTTGAAGATCAGCAGTACGCCCGGCCCGCAGCGATAGAAAAGGTGTCGGTTGCCGCCGCGCGAAATCTTCTGCAGATCGAGTATGCCGCCATAGAAGGCCTCGACCGCATCGAGATCGTCCGCATAGAGTGCAGTTTCAAGGACGCCTGCGAGGGCTGGGTCAGCCATTCAAGATATCCTCAGGCAATGGCCTGCTTCTGCAGCTCCACCAGTTCGGCGATGCCGTTCTTGGCAAGGTGCATCAGCGTGGCGAATTCCTCTTCGCTGAAGGGGGAGCCCTCAGCCGTTCCCTGGATCTCGACGATGCCGCCCTTGCCCGTCATGACGAAATTGGCGTCGGTTTCGGCCGAGGAGTCCTCAAGATAGTCGAGATCGATGACGGGTTGATCGGCGAAGATGCCGCAGGAAATAGCGGCGATGTGGTCCTTCAGCACGCGCTCGACCTTGACCATGTTGCGGCTTTCCATCCATTTCAGGCAGTCGTAAAGCGCGATCCAGCCGCCGGTGATCGAGGCCGTGCGCGTGCCGCCATCCGCCTGGATGACGTCGCAGTCGACGGTGATCTGGCGCTCGCCCAATTCCTTGAGGTCCACGACCGCGCGCAGCGACCGGCCGATGAGGCGCTGGATTTCCTGCGTGCGGCCGCCCTGCTTGCCGGCGGCAGCTTCGCGCTTCATACGCTCGCCTGTGGCGCGCGGCAGCATGCCGTATTCGGCCGTGACCCAGCCCTTGCCGCTGTTGCGCAGCCATGGCGGCGTCTTGTCTTCCAGGCTTGCCGTGCAGAGCACATGCGTATCGCCGAATTTCACCAGGCAGGAGCCTTCTGCGTGCTTGGAAAAATTGCGCTCGAACGATACCTTGCGCATCTGGTCGGTTTTTCTGCCTGAAGGCCGCATTCCACTCTCCTGAAAGTTTGTTGACCGCTTCTACGACCCACAGGCCGCTTTTGCAAAGGAAAAGCAGGCGGCAGAGCCGCTTGGCGGCCACGGCTGCATTTTTCCCTTTTGCCATTGCTAACCGAATGATTATATTTTGGCTAAGGCTCAACGGAATGGATCTGACAGCGAAATGGTATTCACGACATCGTCGGTTTCGGATGTCATTGCTGCACTGGACGAACGCTCCAAGGAAATCTTCCGCCGCATCGTCGAAGGCTATCTGGAAAGCGGCGAGCCGTTGGGTTCGCGCAATCTCTCGCGCCTCTTGCCCATGTCGCTGTCGCCGGCTTCCGTGCGCAATGTCATGAGCGATCTGGAAGAGCTGGGGCTGATCTATTCGCCGCATGTGAGCGCCGGCCGATTGCCGACTCAGGTGGGCCTGCGCTTTTTCGTCGATGCCTTCATGCAGATCGGCGATCTCTCGGCCGAAGACCGCGCCAATATCGACCGGCAGGTGCGGGGCAGCAACCGCGACCAGCCGGTAGAATCGATGATGTCGGAGGCAAGCCGGGTGCTGTCGGGCATCTCGCGCGGCGCCGGCCTGGTGATCACCTCGAAG
>NZ_JAUQTZ010000115.1:0-20218 GCF_059803845.1 Rhizobium sp. UFLA01-1127
AGTTAGCGATGCCGAGCGGCACGTTGACCAGGAAGATGGTTTCCCAGCCGAAGCCGGCGATCAGGATGCCGCCGAGCGACGGGCCGAGGGTCGTGCCGATCGCGGACATTGTGCCGAGCAGGCCCATGGCGCTGCCGGTCCTTTCCTTCGGCACGGCTTCGCCGACCATCGCCACGGTCAGCGCCATCATCATGGCGGCGCCGAGACCTTGCAGGCCTCTCGCGGCGATGAGCAGCGTCAGCGTCGGCGCCATGCCGCAGAAAAGCGAGGCGAGGGTGAAGAGGGCTATTCCGATCAGCAGCAAGCGCCGCCTGCCGAAAATGTCACCCAGCCGCCCGACGCTGACGATCAGCGTGGTGATGGAAAGCAGATAGGCAAGGACGATCCATTGCACCTGCTGGAAGGATGAGCCGAAGGCCTGGGCGAGTGTCGGCAGACCGACATTGGCGATGCTGGTATCGAGCGAAGGCATCAGCATGGAGAGCGAGAGACTGGCGAGCGCCCAGCGGGCCGAAGTTGCTGCCTGGGTGCGCCCGGCTTCGCCTGGCATTTCAGTGACTGGTTTCAACGTGAGCTCCGATTCTGACGAGGTTTGAAAATCCCGCAGACGGTACCGGTTTGTTTGATGTGGCGGAACGCGCAGCATTTGCACTTCATTCGTGCGTTCAACGCTATGTTTAGGAAAACCGTGATAAGATCGCGCCATGTCCACGCCCGATCTCAACCTGCTCGTCACCCTCAATGTCCTGCTTACCGAAGGCAGCGTCGCACGCGCCGCTCGGAAATTGCGGCTCAGCCCATCCGCCATGAGCCGGCAGCTCGCGCGATTGCGCGAGGCGACCGGCGATCCGCTGCTGGTGAGAGCCGGACGCGGGCTTGTGCCGACGCCGCGAGCCTTGGAATTGCGCGAGCGCGTCGGCCAGCTCGTGCAGCATGCGGAAGCAGCCCTGCGGCCGGCCGAGGCTCTTGATCTCAAGCAGCTTACTCGAATTTTCACGCTGCGCACCCGCGAAGGCTTCGTAGAGAATTTCGGCGCCGAACTGATCGCGCGCATTGCTGAGCAGGCGCCCGGTGTGCGCCTCTATTTTACGCAGAAGCTGGACAAGGACAGCGCGCCGCTCCGAGACGGTACGATCGATTTCGAAACCGGTGTCGTGGGCGATGATACCGGCCCGGAACTCAAAACGCAGGCGCTGTTCCGTGATCGATTTATCGGCGTGGTCCGAAGCGGGCATCCTCTAAGCGAGGGCGCGGTGACATCGCAGCTTTATGCCGCCGGCCGCCATATCCTAGTTTCACGGCGCGGCCTGCAGAAGGGCGAGATCGACGAGGCGCTGGGGGTGCTGGATCTGGAGCGTCGGATCGCAACGATCGTCGGCAGCTTTTCGGCGGCACTGGCCTTGGCGCGCGCCTCCGACCTGATCGTCAGCGTGCCGGAGCGCTATACGGGTAACCTGCGGACCGACATGCACAGTTTTGCGCTGCCGGTACCGACCTCGGATGTGACGATCTCGCTGCTCTGGCATCCAAGAATGGATGCGGATCCTGCACATCGCTGGTTGCGGGGCTGCATTTGCGATGTCTGCGCCGGATCGCGTTTGCAGCAATCAACCGGATTCGAAGTCGGCTAAATAATTGCGTAACAGGCGGTCAAGAGCCGTTCGTTCGCCTTCAGAAAGGGTAGAGATCAGGCGTTTCTGCGTTTCGACATGTGCCGTTACCGCAGCATCGATAAGCTCGAAACCCTTCGGCGTCAGGGATATCAGGAAGCTGCGGCCATCATCCGGGTTCTGGCTGCGAGCGACGAGTCCGGCCCTTTCCAGCTGATCGATGCGGTTGGTCATCGTGCCGGACGAGACCATCATCGTCTCCATAAGGTCGCTGGGGGAGAGCGTATAGGGCTTGCCCGAGCGGCGCAGAGTCGCCAGCATGTCGAAGTTCGCCGCGTTCAGGCCGAAGCGGCCGAAGGTCTTCTCCATCTCGCGCGAGAGATGGAACGCGAGATTGCGCAGGCGCCCGAACAGGCCCATGGCCGTGGTGTCGAGGTCCGGCCGCTCGCGGCGCCACTGGGCGAGAATTTTGTCGATGCGATCCATGGCGGAACTTCGCCATGAATTTATCTTGACGTCAAGGTATTTCGGATTATCTTGAGGTCAAGATAAATTTGAGGCCACGGCCATGAACCGCAATTTCGACCTTTTGCTCACCGCCGTCGCGCCCGCGATCTGGGGCAGTACCTATCTGGTAACGACGCAGCTTTTGCCGGCCGGCTATCCCCTCACGGTCGCCATGCTGCGCGCGCTACCTGCCGGGTTGCTTTTGCTTGCCATCGTGCGTCGGCTGCCGCAGGGGATCTGGTGGTTGAAGTCGCTGGTGCTCGGCGCGCTGAATTTCTCCATTTTCTGGTGGCTGCTGTTCATTTCGGCCTATCGGCTGCCCGGTGGCGTGGCGGCGACCGTCGGTGCCGTCCAGCCGCTGATCGTCATCGTGCTGGCGCGATTGCTGCTGGGATCGCCGATCCGCAGTCTTTCCATCATCGCCGCGATTGCCGGCATTGGTGGCGTCGCGCTGCTGATCCTGACGCCGAATGCGACGCTCGATCCGATCGGCATCGTTGCGGGTATCGGTGGTGCCTTCTCCATGGCGGCCGGCACCGTACTCAGCCGCCGCTGGCGTCCCGATGTCTCGCCGCTCACTTTTACGGCATGGCAGCTGACGGCGGGTGGCCTGTTGCTTCTGCCGGTCGCTTTGCTGCTCGAGCCGTCGCTGCCGCATTTAACGAGCGCCAACATCCTCGGCTTCACCTATCTCGGGCTGATCGGCGCGGCGCTTACCTATATTCTCTGGTTTCGGGGTCTGTCGCGGCTGGAGCCCTCTGTGATCTCGCCGCTTGGCTTTCTCAGCCCCACAACGGCCGTCATTCTGGGTTGGGCGGTGCTCGGCCAGCAGCTGAGTTCGATGCAGATTTTTGGGATCGTCATTGTTTTCGGCAGTGTCTGGCTCAGCCAGAGGGCGCAGCAAGTTCCTGCGACAGGAAGTTCTGCACCTATCGGGAGACAGCCGACCATATCGAAGTCATAGGGCGCTCTTATTGAGTTCTGCAAACAAAAAGGGCGGCCCTTGAGCCGCCCTTTGTCATTCATGCCTTCGAGAGGATCACTTCCACTCGCGGATATCGACGAAGTGGCCGGCGATCGCGGCGGCTGCGGCCATGGCGGGTGAGACCAGATGTGTGCGGCCCTTGAAGCCCTGGCGGCCTTCGAAGTTGCGGTTCGAGGTCGAAGCGCAGCGCTCGCCCGGCTTCAGACGGTCGTCGTTCATCGCGAGACACATGGAACAGCCAGGCTCGCGCCAGTCGAAACCTGCAGCCTTGAAGATCTTGTCGAGGCCTTCGGCTTCAGCCTGTTCCTTCACGAGGCCGGAGCCCGGAACGATCATGGCGTTGACCGTGGAAGCCACCGTCTTGCCTTCGACGACCTTGGCGACGGCGCGCAGGTCTTCGATACGGCCGTTGGTGCAGGAGCCGATGAAGACGCGATCGACATTGATCTCGGTCATCGGCGTGCCCGGCTTCAGGCCCATATAGTCGAGTGCACGCCACTTGGAAGCGCGCTTGGTTTCGTCCTGGATTTCGTCGGGGTTAGGGACGATGCCCTGAACGGAGATGACGTCTTCCGGGGAGGAGCCCCAGGAGACGATCGGCGGCAGGCTTGCGGCATCGAGCTTGACGATGCGGTCGTAATGCGCACCTTCGTCGGACTTCAGCGTCTTCCAGTAGGCGATCGCCTGCTCCAGCGCCTCGCCCTTCGGCGCGCGTGGTTTACCCTTGATATATTCGAAGGTCGTCTCGTCCGGGGCGATCAAGCCGGCGCGGGCGCCGCCTTCGATCGACATGTTGCAGATGGTCATGCGGCCTTCCATCGACAGCGAGCGAATGGCTTCGCCGGCATATTCGATGACGTAGCCGGTGCCGCCCGCAGTGCCGATTTCACCGATGATGGCAAGGATGATGTCCTTGGCGGTGACGCCAGGTGGCAGCTGGCCGTCGACCTGCACCAGCATGTTCTTGGCCTTCTTCTGGATCAGCGTCTGCGTGGCGAGCACATGCTCGACCTCGGAGGTGCCGATACCATGGGCGAGAGAGCCGAAGGCACCGTGGGTCGAGGTGTGGCTGTCGCCGCAGACGATCGTCATGCCGGGCAGGGTGAAGCCCTGCTCAGGCCCGATGATATGGACGATGCCCTGGCGCTTGTCGTTTTCGGAGTAGTATTCCACGCCGAATTCGGCGGCATTCTTGGCGAGCTGCTCGACCTGGATGCGGCTTTCCTCGTTCTTGATGCCGAGATGGCGATCCGGCGAAGTCGGCACGTTGTGGTCGACGACGGCAAGCGTCTTCTGCGGGGCGTGAACCTTGCGGCCGGACATGCGCAGGCCTTCGAAGGCTTGCGGCGACGTCACTTCGTGAACGAGATGACGGTCGATATAGAGAAGACAGGTGCCGTCTTCTTGGGCGTCAACCAAGTGGTCATCCCAGATTTTGTCGTACAGTGTGCGTGGAGCGCTCATGGCTACAAATCCATATTGGCATTGTCGAAGATGGGATTGACGGATCAGGACCGCCGGCCTCGGGAGTGATCAGCGAAGTCGGCTGTTGAGCGCGCCCGAAATCATCGCAAAGAAACGTGCCGGCAGGCGCTTGTGGTCCTGCAGCACGAAAGCCATGACGTAACGTCCGTCTTTGCTCATGATCTTACTCATGGCCATGCTCATATCAATTTTCAAAACCTTCGGCAATGGCGACGGTAGGGTATATCGGTAGGGGCCGTATGTGGCCGCACAATCACACCTGCGCGCCCGGCCGCTGGCTTGCCGCCAGGCCGGGGAAGGCGGAGCGGTCGCTGCCGGAGCGGCGGCGCATCCAGGCTTCGAGCTGTCTGAGCAGCAGCGACAAGCCGATCGTCAGCAGCAGATAGATGAAGGCTAGGATCGACAGGGTTTCGAAGTAGCGGAAATTGGCCGAGTAATAGAGCTTGGCGAGCTGGCTGATATCGGCGACGCCGAGCACGGACACGAGCGAGCTATCCTTCACCATGGCGATGAAATCGTTCGACAGCGGCGGCAGGATGACAAGGACCGCCTGCGGAAAGACGACGAGGCGGAAGCGCTGGAAGCGGCTGAGGCCGAGCGCCTTTGCCGCTTCGATCTGACCCTGGTCCACTGCCTGGATGCCGGCGCGGAAGATTTCGGCAATGAAGGAGGAATAGGCGATGGTCAGCGCGATGATCGTACGCCAGACGAAGGGCACGTCGCGGGTGATGAGCGGGCTTGCCCAGCCGGTGGAGATCAATGGCGAGACGACGACGTTATAGACGGCGACGAAGGCCGGCGTGCCGACGAATGCGATGTAGGAAAGCAGCACCAGTATCGGGATGCCGCGCACGATCTCGATGTAGAAGCGCGCCACCTGTCGCAGCACGAGGAAATCCGACAGGCCGAGTAGCGCCAGCCCGAGGCCAAGCAGCATGGCGAGCATAAAAGCCACCAGCGTCACGAAGACCGTGACGCCGATGCCATTCAGCAGAAGAGAGAAAATTTGAGCGTAGAGGCCGTTTGCCGCAATTGCGATGGAAGCGACGACGCCGAGGATTGCAAGGGCGACTAGCCACCAGGGAAAATCTTCCTTGCCGCGGTGCCCGCCCGGGCCTGCCAAAGGTGCCATCAGAGCGGGCTTCCAATATATCGGTCTTCAGAGTTCATTGGCCCATCTTGTAATCGAGGAACCACTTCTTGTTCAGCGCCTCGAGCGTGCCGTCGGCCTTGAGGCTGCCGATGGCTGCATTGATCGGGGCGACAAGATCGGAGCCCTTCTGGAAGATGAAGCCGAAATCCTCCGAACCGAGCGGGCCGCCGACCAGCTTCAAGCCGCCGTTCGAGGCATCGACATAGCCTTTGCCGGCGGTACCGTCGGTCAGCACCATGTCGACGTCCCCGGTCTTCAGCGCTTGGACGGTGGCGCCGAAGGTTTCGAAGGTCTTGATGCGCGGGTTCTGCTCGTTGCCGTCGAGCACCGAATAGACGGCGGTGTAGAAGGGTGTCGTGCCCGGCTGCGCGCCGATCAGCGCATCCTTGACGGCGGCGAAGCTCTTGGCGTCGGTAAAGCGCTTCTCGTCGCCGCGCACGAGCATGAACTGCTCGGAGCGCATGTAGGGATCGGAGAAATCGACCTTCTGCTTGCGGTCGTCCTTGATGGTGATGCCGGTCATGCCGATGTTGTACTGGCCTTCGGAAACGGCCTGGATCATCGCATCCCAGCTGGTGTTCTGGTACTCGACCTTGAAGTTCAGGCGCTTGGCGATCTCGTTCATCGCGTCATATTCCCAGCCGATCGCCTTGTTCGTCTTAGGATCGATGAACTGCAGCGGCGGATAGGCATTCTCGGTGACGACGACGACCGTCTTGCCGCTCAGGTTCGGAAGGTCGGCCGCGAGGGCGGCAAAAGGTGCAAGCACGAGGGCGCTGAGGCCCAGCAGGAACGAACGACGGAATGCCATGGAAATCTCCCCGATTAGAACATGATGCCGAAAAGTGTCAGCGGTTTTCGGAGGACATCATGTTCTCCCTATTTGATTCTGGCGGGGATTCAGATTTCAGGTCGATTCGATCTGAAATCATTCAACGCCAGAGTGGCGGAAAACTGTCATATTTGGAAAGAGGATGGCAAGGCTATTGCCACGGCCGCGATCATAAAATGGAAAAACAACTCTAAAGCGGGCTGCGAATCGAGAAAGATCGCTTTTGGCTCGATGCTGACGCCAGGCAGCAAAAAGGCGACCCGAGGGCCGCCTTCAAGCTTTACGATCCGTATGGACCGAAACTTATTCTGCTGCCGGCTCGGCTGCTGCGGCTGCAGCAGCTTCTGCAGCTGCCTTTGCTTCTGCGGCTTCGGCTGCTGCCTTCTCGGCTGCGAGCGCCTGAGCGGCTGCAACCTTCTCGGCTTCGATGCGTGCCTTTTCGTCGGCCAGAGCCTGACGCTCTGCGTCGTTGAGCTTGCGGGCGCGGGTGCCGGTGTTCTCGACGATACGGGCAGCCTTACCGCGCAGATCGCGCAGGTAGTAGAGCTTGGCGCGACGGACTTTACCGCGGCGAACGACTTCGACGCTTTCGATCATCGGGGAGTAAACCGGGAATACGCGCTCGACGCCTTCGCCGTAAGAGATCTTGCGGACCGTGAAGTTTTCCTGCAGGCCGCCGCCGGAGCGAGCGATGCAAACGCCTTCATAGGCCTGAACGCGGGTACGGTTGCCTTCCGTGACCTTCACGTTGACGCGAACGGTGTCGCCAGCGGAAAATTCGGGAAGCGTGCGCTTGGCTTCGATCTTGGCAGCCTGTTCGGCTTCCAACTGCTGAATGATGTTCATAGTATCAACCTCGTTGTTGCTTCAACAGCCAGAGCGCCCGAACGATCTATCCTTGGTCGGACCCGAAGGTCTCGCCGCGTGATATATGCCTGTTACGGCAGGGGCGGATACGTCTGCTTTTCTTTGGTGGTTGATGGGAAATTTCCCATGCCGGGCGCGCACATATCCTATTGTCGCGCCCTTGTCACCCCTTGCGGCCGAATTAAGTGGGCTTTGTGGCCGTACAGGAGGCTTGAGACGGCATTTTATCACACATCGGATTGCGCGGATACCGTCAGGCCTTCTTCGACTTTTTCCGCGCCGATGCGTTCAGTGCCGCGGCGGCGCGCACGAGCGTCTTCAATGCTTCCTCGTCGATCTCCTCGTTCTCGGTGATATCGATGGCGCGCCGCGTATTGCCTTCGAGGCTGGAGTTGAAGAGGCGGGAGGGATCCTCGAGTGAGGCGCCCTTCGCAAAGGTCAGTTTCACGACGCTCTTATAGGTCTCGCCGGTGCAGATGATGCCCTCGTGCGACCATACCGGCACGCCACGCCATTTCAGCTCTTCGATCACATCTGGTTCGGCCTGCTTGATGAGCGCACGGACCTTGGCCAAGGTCCTGCCGCGCCAGTCGCCCAGTTCCCGAATCTTGTCGTCGATCAGTTGAGAAGCGGAGCCTGCCTGTTCGGCTTCCGCTGCATTGTCTTTTGCCATCCTCCGGAGCCTCCTCATCCTTCATGCTTGCCCTAACCTCTTTAGCCCGCGTTAGGGTCAGGCGCCATAGCCTGCCGGCGGAGGAATTCATTATCCGTCCTTTTTGGGTGCGGATGTTTTGGAGCCGTGCCGGGCGGCGTCTCAGGCAGCGAGGCTCAAAGCGAAACTGCGAATAGCCTCACAGACGTCCTCAGGGCCTTCCAAAGGCGCGAGATGTCCAAGTCCCGGCAGAACGTTAAATGTTGCGTGGGGAATGGCTTTAGGTACCTCCTCCCTCAATCTCTCTTCTGTTTCAACCAAGTCTTCGGAACCGACGATGACGACTGCCGGCACGGAGATTCGCCGAGTTGAAGAGGCAATATCCGCCGTCATTCCTTCGCGGGTCCAGATCGCCTTTGCCTCGGCTGTTCCGCTGAGGGTATCCTCGATCACCTGTTTGTGGAATTCTCGGTTCAGCGGCTTTCCCGACAGGATGTTAAGTGCCGCCTCCACGCCTTCCCGGCTTTGATAGCTGTCCAGCATCATTTGACGCTGCGCCTCCGGAACAGGCAATGCGCTCGCGGGAGCTGGCGCCAAGAGCGCAAGGCCCAGCAATCCGTCCGGTTGCTCTGACGCGGCGAGTTGAGCGACCTTGCCTCCCATCGAGTGACCGACGAGGATGTAGTTCTTCAGCTCCAAGGCTCGGATGAGCGCCAAGGTATCGGAAGCATAGGAGGCGAGCGAGAAATCACCTTCCTTGGACGAGCGGCCCCAGCCCCGCTGATCGAAGGCAATGCTACGGAAGTCGCCCGCCAGCAGCCGCATGACCGGTTGATAGGTCCTGCTCGTGCCGCCCCAATAATGAAGAAAGATCAGGGTTATTCCACCTTCGCCTTCCTCGGCGACATTGAGAGCGGCACCGTGAATTCTGATTGAATAGGTTTTCATGTCTTCGTCCTCTGTTTCTGACGAAGGCAGTATGCTTAATGAAGCAAAATCTGATAATTGGATGATTATTAATTTCATTCAGAAATCGGATTTCGGAATGTCTCTCGATACTTTGACGAGCATGTCGGTCTTTCGTCAGATGGTGGAGCGCGGCAGCATAGCGGCCGCAGCGCGGTTTTGCGGAATGTCGGCCGAGATGGCGGGTCATCACCTGAGGTCCCTGGAAGCAAGGCTGGGTGTCCGTCTCATCAACCGCACGACCCGGCGCTTGCATATTACCGAGGCGGGGCAGGCCTACTACCGGCGCTGCGTTGCCGTTCTGGACGAAGTGGCGCTGGCCGATGCCGAAGCAGGTCAAAGGCAATCTTCTCCGAGCGGCAGGCTCAAGATCGCGGCTCCGCTGGCGTTCGGGATGGCATTACTGTCCGAGCCGATTGCGGCATTCATCGAGCAGAACCCCGCCGTATCGGTCGAACTCGGTCTTTCCGAGCGAAATGTCGGTCTCGTCGAGGAGGGCTATGATGTGGCCCTAAGATTGGGAGACCTGCAGGATTCCGGATTGGTTGCCCGGCGCCTTTCGGCATTCCCCCTGATTCCAGTGGCGTCCGAAGCCTATCTTGCGCAGCATCCCCCGATCGCTGCTCCATGGGATATCGCGGACCATCAGGTCCTGATCTATACGCAGACCGCCAATCCAAAGAATTGGCGGTTCAACGATGCCGCTGGAAATTATGTAGACGTTCCGCTGACCGGCAGGATCGCGGCATCCGATATCGAGTTCCTGCTGCGCCTGGCACTTCGGGGAGCTGGCCTTCTTCTGGCACCCTCCTTCATCGTGTCGAACCATCTGGCGAAGAAAGAACTCGTCGCAATTCTTCCGGATTGGAGCATGCGGACGCTTCCATTAAGCCTCGTGCTGCCTCATCGGACGCTGATACCCGCAACCGTACGCAGTTTTGCAGACTTTCTTTCAAGCTGGTTCAGGTAAGTCGGTCTGGCCGGGACTGCCTGCAAGGCATGTTGCCTTGTCCATCAGATTCGCCCGCTTCATATGGTCCTTACTTACTCGATCGCTTGTCCAGCAGGTCCGGCCGGCGTTCCCTTGTCAGCTGTTCGGCCTGCTCTCTCTGCCATTTGGCGATCGCGGCGTGGTTGCCCGAGGTCAGGATGGCCGGAATTTCGCGGCTCTCCCAGATCTGCGGACGAGTATAATGCGGATGCTCCAGCAGGCCGCCCTCGAAGCTTTCGTGCAGGCCGGAGAGGTCATTGCCCATGACGCCGGGCAGGATGCGGACGATGGCGTCGAGCAGGATGAGGGCGGCCGGCTCGCCGCCCGAGAGGATATAGTCGCCGATCGAAACTTCCTCGAGGCCGCGGCCTTCGATGACACGCTGATCGACGCCTTCGAAGCGGCCGCAGACGATGATGACGCCATCGCCATCGGCAAGCTCGCGCACGCGTTTCTGCGTCAGAGGCTTGCCGCGCGGGCTCATCAGCAGGCGCGGGCGGTTGTCGTTCTCGCTCGCATAGTCGATGGCGCGGGCAAGCACATCCGGCTTCAGCACCATGCCGGCGCCGCCGCCAGCGGGCGTGTCATCGACGGTACGGTGCCTGTCGGTGGCGAAATCGCGGATCTGCACGGTATCCAGCGACCATTGACCGCGCTCCATCGCCTTGCCGGCAAGCGACGTGCCGAGGTGGCCAGGGAACATCTCGGGATAGAGCGTCAGGATAGTCGCCCGAAAACTCATGGCGCGGTCACTTCCCAATAAGGATCATTTCTTCGTCTTGTCCTGCGGCTTTTCCGGCTTCTGCGGCTTGCCGATGAGGTCGTCGGGGTTGTCGACGAGGCCGGCAGCCAGCGGGTCGATCAGGATCTTGCCGCCCTCGAGATCGATTTCGAGCACGGCCGCTTCGGAAAACGGGATCAGCACCGGGCGCTTGCCCGGCCCCTTCAGCTCCAGCAGATCGCCGGCGCCGAAATCATAGACGCCGCTGACCGTGCCGTAGCCGATGCCTTCGTCGTCAACGGCCTCCAGCCCTTCAAGGTCGGTATAGAAGAACTCGTCGTCGTCGAGCTCATCGTCAGGCAGGTTGTCGCGCTCGATATAGAGTTCCAGGCCGTTCAGCGCCTCGGCGGCATTGCGGTCGTTGATGCCGCGGAAGCGCACGATAACGACGTTCTTGGCCTCGCGGATTTCCAGAACTTCGAAGCTGCGGCCGTCCATGGTGTGCAGGTGGCCATAATCGCCGAGCGCGGTCGGATCCGACGTAAAGGCGCGCGCGCGCACCTCGCCTCTCAAGCCCTGTGCCGCGCCAATGGTGGCCATCAATACCGGGTTTTGCAGTTTCGTCATGTTTCTTCGCCGATTGCTGGAATTATGCAGCAGATCCAAAATGCTAAAACGACCTTTGCGCGTCACATGTGACGCGCGGCGCCGCAGTAGCGTTCTCTCATAGGCTGAACGTCAGCCGATGGGAAACAAAAAACGGGCGGCATGTCGCCATGCCACCCGTTTTCACTCAATGCAAGGTCCGATTACTCGGCAGCGGCGGCGGCGTCAGCGGCCTTCTGTGCCTTTTCGGCAGCGCGCTCCTGAGCCTTCTTGCCCGGCTTTGCCTTTTCCGGGTTGTTCTTGGCTTCGCGCGTTGCGATGCCGGCTTCGTTGAGGAAGCGCAGAACGCGGTCGGTCGGCTGTGCGCCATGGTCGAGCCAGTGCTTGATGCGCTCGGCCTTGAGTTCAACGCGCTTGGCGTCGTCCTTGGCAAGCATCGGGTTCCAGGAGCCGAGGGTCTCCAGGAAACGGCCGTCGCGCGGCGAGCGGGCGTCGGCTACGACAACGTGATAGTACGGGCGCTTCTTGGAGCCACCGCGGGCGAGACGAATTTTCAGTGCCATGTTAATTCTCCTTAGGCTTTTCTTGACCGCTTCGTTGTGCGGCATGGTTACGTCGCGCTGCTTTTTTCTTGCTGCATAATCTCGGTTGAAAACGTTCTTGCGTCTTTCGGGATCATGCGGCCAGGGGGTTACCCTTTGAAATCGGCAGCGATCTGTTCATGATGCCGGATGACTTCCTTGATGACGAAGTTCAGGAACTTCTCGGCGAAATCCGGGTCCAGATTGGCGTCCTTTGCCAGGCGACGCAGGCGCTCGATCTGAAATTCTTCGCGCGCCGGGTCGGCCGGCGGCAGGTCGTACTTGGCCTTCAGCACGCCCACTTCCTTCGTGCAGCGGAAGCGTTCGGCCAGCATATGCACCAGTGCGGCATCGATATTATCGATCGACTGGCGGTAGTTGCCCAATTGGGCCTTTACGTCTGGATCAATCATGGGGGTCAACGATCCCTTTCACTTCTTCTTCGGCAAACCGGGAAGCCCCGGGAAACCACCGCCGAGGCCGGGCAGCTTGGCGCCGCCGAGACCCGGCAAACCGCCGCCGCCGCCCAGGCCTGGTAAACCACCCGGCAAGCCGCCGGGACGGCCGAGGCCGGCGTCTTCGGCCTGCTTCTGCAGGGCTTCGAGCTGCTTGGGGTCCATGTTCGACAGGTCGGGCATGCCGCCCATTCCACCCATGCCGCCGCCGAGGCCCATTTTGCCGGCGAGGCCACCCATCAGCTGTTTCATCATGCCGCCTTTGCCCTTGCCGCCCATCATCTTCATCATGTCCGCCATCTGGCGGTGCATCTTCAGAAGCTTGTTGATGTCGGAGGCGTCGGTGCCGGAGCCGGCGGCGATGCGCTTCTTGCGGGAATGCTTGAGGAGATCCGGATTGGCGCGCTCGGCCTTGGTCATCGAGGAGATGATGGCGAGCTGGCGCTTGAACAGACGGTCGTCGAGGCCGGCGGCAGCCATCTTGTCCTTCATGCCGGACATGCCGGGCATCAGGCCCATGATGCCGCCCATGCCGCCCATCTTCTGCATCTGGCCGAGCTGGTCGGCGAGATCGTTGAGGTCGAACTTGCCCTTGGCCATCTTGGCAGCCATGGCGGCTGCCTTCTCGGCATCGATATTCTCTGCGGCCTTTTCGACGAGCGAGACGATGTCGCCCATGCCGAGGATACGGTCGGCGATACGGCGGGGATGGAATTCTTCCAGCTCGCCCATCTTTTCGCCGACACCGATCAGCTTGATCGGCTTGCCGGTGACTGCGCGCATCGAAAGAGCGGCACCGCCGCGGCCGTCGCCGTCCATACGGGTCAGCACGAGGCCGGTGATCCCTACGCGCTCGTCGAAATTGCGGGCGAGGTTGACGGCGTCCTGACCGGTCAAGCTGTCGGCGACGAGCAGGATTTCGTGCGGGTTGGACTTTTTCTTGATATCCGCCATCTCGACCATGAGCGGCTCGTCGATATGCGTACGGCCGGCGGTGTCGAGGATGACGACGTCATGGCCACCGAGCTTGGCGGCCTGTACGGCGCGTGCGGCAATATCGGTCGGCGACTGGCCGGATATGACCGGAAGCGTGTCGATGCCCGTCTGCACGCCGAGCTGGCGCAGCTGCTCCTGCGCGGCCGGACGGCGCGTGTCGAGTGAGGCCATCAGGACCTTCTTGCGGTCGCGGCTCGTCAGGCGGTTGGCGATCTTGGCCGTGGTGGTGGTCTTACCCGAGCCCTGCAGACCGACCATCATGACGACGACCGGGGCAGGCGCATTGAGATCAACGCCAACGCCTTCGCCGCCGAGCATCTCGATCAGCTCGTCATGGACGATCTTGACGACCATCTGGCCGGGCTTGATTGACTTCAGGATTTCGGCGCCAACGGCCTTTTCGCGGACGCGATCGGTAAAGGAGCGAACGACATCCAGCGCCACGTCGGCTTCGAGCAGCGCGCGGCGAACCTCGCGCAGTGCTGCGGAAACATCGGCTTCCGAAAGCGCGCCGCGGCCTGTCAGTCCATTCAGAATGGAACCAAGACGGTCCTGGAGGTTTTCAAACATCAGTTCTTCCTTATCGATCGCTTGGGATTTGGATTTGCGCCTGTGCGCGGTTCCTCGCCCGAAAACGTCGTGCTTTTCCATGACGAAAACAAGATGCAAAGCCAAAAAGCACCCGAGGGCGCATCGCGCTGTCGGGTGTTGACCTCCGGGATCTCTTTATACCTTGATGGGTCCCGGTCGGTGGCTCGGAGGCTTGTGCTCGTCGCAGATTGCGGGCGATAAACAGGAAAAGACCGGGAAAGTCAACCCAATGCGGCCGAAATGCATGAAATGCACGGAAGACATTCCCATATCGATGTCGATTTGACCGCACCGCCGTCTTTTAATTGTTGTATCGATCCCCGTCATCAAGTGATTCCCCGAGACCGTTCCGAATGAATGATGCAGCCCTGACCGATCTTCTTGCTGCCTGTCGCACTTACACCGGCGGCTGGGTCGATACCCGTTTCAACGCGGCGGCGCAGGCCTTCTATGCGAGCGCCAAGGCCCAGCCGAAGATCGCCGGGCGGGCGGCGCGCGAGCTCAGCCGCCTGCCACCACCTGGAGCCGCCGTTCTTGCGAACATGCTGGGGACCATCGTCGAAAAGGGGGGCGCGGTGGAGCGCAGCGGTCCGGCCGTGTGGGAGCTCTATCTGGCGTGGCTGCCACAGATCCATCGCGGCTTTGCCGGCCGCAAGGAGCTGAGCTCGCGGCAAAGGCAGCTGCTGGATGCTTTTCAGCTGCTTAGCCAATCGGCGGTTTCGCATCTTTCCGGCATGCCGCAGGAGCGTGCACTCGCTGCAGGCAACAAAGCGCTGATGACGCAGCTTGCGGAATTGCAGGATTATACGCCGGGTGCGGCCTGGGTCCGCCAGGTACTCCTGAGCCGCAGCGACGATCTGCTGGTGCTGCACCTGCCGAGTCGGCAGGGCTTTCGCCTGCGCTACGAGAATATCGCCAACTGCTTTCATCTGTTCACGCTGATCCAGGCGGCCTTCGGCGAGAGACTGCCCGGCGGCCGTGCGCCCAATCGGTTCATCGTCGACATGGCGCGCTGTGTAACCGTGGCCGAAGAGGGCAATGATGAGCCGTGGTGGCGCTATCAGACGGTGCAGCCGGATGAGCCGGGTCTTGTCGAGATTTCCGGCGAGGCATCCGTCGAGACGATTTCCCGCATCGATGGCCGGCAGATCATCCTGCTTTCGCCTCCGGTTGAAGGCGCGGCGCTGTGGGATACGACCTTTTTCACGCCGCAGCTCTTTGCCATGCCGCCGAATGTCGTGCTTGAAGGGACGTTGACGAAGCAACAGGCCGAGGAATGGTTCGCCAAATTCGGCTTGCCGGCAGGTGTGGAAGGGGCGGACAGGGCATGACCACCACATCCGGCTCGGCCAAGAAAAATCCCTATTATCAGGGTCCGGTTTCCGATCATTTCGATGGTCGGCGCTTCTTCAATCCCGGCGGCGTCGAGCCGGGCGGACCACTTGATCTTCTGCGCTGGCAGCTGGGCGGCGGGAGGGTACGCTGGCCCAATCCCGTCATCAGCACCTTTCCGCCGGTCAAGCCGGACCGGCATGTATTCGGCAATCAGATGCGGTTGACCATGGTGGGGCATGCGTCGACGCTGGTTCAGATTGCCGGGCTGAATATCCTGACCGATCCCGTCTGGTCGGAGCGGGTCAGCCCCTTCCGTTCCGTCGGGCCGAAGCGCGTGGTGCCGCCCGGCATCCGCTTCGAGGACCTGCCGCATATCGGCCTCGTGCTGGTGACGCACAATCACTACGATCATCTCGATCTCGCCACGCTTGCCCGCCTGCAACAGGCGCATCGTCCGAAAATCGTGACACCGCTCGGCAACGACACGATCATTCGCCGCGCCGTTCCCGATGCGGACATCACCGTTGTCGACTGGGGCGATCGTGTTGAGTTCCGAGGCGGAGTGACGATCGATACCGAGCCCTGCCATCATTGGTCGGCGCGTGGCATGGGCGACCGGCGCATGGCGCTCTGGGCCGCTTTCGTGCTCAACACGCCATCGGGCAAGATCTACCATGTCGGCGATACCGGCTTTCACGATGGCATCAATTATGAGGACGCCCAGCAAAAGCATGGCGGCTTCCGCCTCGCGATCCTGCCCTTCGGCGCCTATGAACCGCGCTGGTTCATGAAGGGCCAGCACCAGAATCCGGAAGAGGCGGTGAAGGGCATGAAGCTCTGCAATGCCGCCTATGTCGCCGGCCATCACTTCGCGACCTTCCAGCTGACGGACGAGGGCATCGATGCGCCCGTTCAGGCGCTGGATGTTGCGCTGAAGGTGCACGGCGTGGAGCCGGATCGGTTTCGCCCGCTCAGGGCAGGTGAAGTTTTTGATGTGCCTGTCGTGTGAGCGTTGGCGCTTGGGCCGAAAGTTCCTTCTCCCCTCGGGGAGAAGGGGTTGTGTCGCGCGTCGCCATACCTTACTGCTTGATCTCCGGCTGGACGAGTTTCGCCAGATTGATCAGCGATTCCTGCCAGCCGAGATAACAAGCTTCCGGCGGAATGACATCGGGCACGCCCGCCTGGGTGATGTTGACCTCGGTTCCGACGAGGACCTTCTTCAACGTGACGGTCACTTCCATTTCGCCCGGCAGGTTCGGGTCGTCGAACCTGTCGGTGTAGCGCACTAGCTCGCCCGGGATCAGCTCACGGAAATCGCCGCCGAAGGAATGCTTCTCGCCGGTCGTGAAGTTGCGGAACGACATCTTGAACGTGCCGCCGACGCTGGGCTCCAGATGATGCACGGTGCAGGCAAAGCCATTCGGCGGCAGCCACTTGGCTAGCGCATCCGCTTCGATGAAGGCGCGATAGACCTTTTCCGGGCTGGTGGCCAGGACGCGATGGAGACGTATAGTATTCGGCATGGTCATAATCCCTATGGTTTGACGGAGTGGACGAGCCTAGGACGGGTGGGGTTTCGGTAATCCGACATCGGGAATAATTTTTTCTCAAAATAGATTGCGTCAAGACTTCTCGATAGGATTATATCGAGACCTTCAACTGAACGACGGGCCAACCGCCCCATCGTTGAGCGCGGGCGCGGAGGCCGTGGTGAAACCTGAAAACGGCCGTCCGTTACGTCCCACTGGTAATTCCCCCGCAATTCCGCCATATACAGCTCGAAAACACGGACGGACATGGCATCATGGGCAAT
This sequence comes from Rhizobium sp. UFLA01-1127, assembly GCF_059803845.1. Lineage (NCBI taxonomy): Bacteria > Pseudomonadati > Pseudomonadota > Alphaproteobacteria > Hyphomicrobiales > Rhizobiaceae > Rhizobium > Rhizobium sp. UFLA01-1127. The sequence goes on from NZ_JAUQTZ010000115.1 coordinate 17,147, forward strand.
ACGGTCGAATTCGCGAGGATGAACGGGCTTGGCAACAAGATCCTGGTTATCGACATGCGCGGCCGCAAGGATGTGGTGACGCCGGCGGCGGCGATTGCGCTCAATGCCGATCCGGCAACCCAGTTCGACCAGATCATGGCGGTCCACGATCCGAAGGTTCAGGGCACCGATGCCTGGATCGATATTCTGAACTGCGACGGCACCAAGGCGCAGGCCTGCGGCAACGGCACGCGCTGCGTCGTGCAGGCGCTGGCGGCCGAAACCGGCAAAAAAGTGTTCACCTTCCAGACCGTTGCCGGCATCCTGAATGCCAGGGAGCATGAGGACGGCACGATCTCGGTCGATATGGGCAAGCCGGTCTTTGCCTGGGACAAGATCCCGCTTGCCGAGGAATTTGCCGATACCAGTCGCATCGAGCTGCAGATCGGGCCGATCGACAACCCCATCCTGCATTCGCCCTCGGTCGCCTCGATGGGCAATCCGCATGCGATCTTCTGGGTGGACAAGGACCCGATGTCCTTCGATCTCGATCGCTTCGGCCCGCTGCTCGAAAACCATCCGATGTTTCCGGAGCGTGCCAACATCACGCTGGCGCAGGTGCTTTCGCCGACGCTTGTGCGCACCCGCACCTGGGAGCGCGGCGCCGGCCTGACGCTTGCCTGCGGTTCGGCCGCCTGCGCTGCCGCCGTCAGCGCTGCGCGCACCGGCCGCACCGGCCGCAAGGTGACGATCGACGTCGCCTCGGCGCCCGCGCCTGGCAAGCTCACTATCGAATGGCTTGAAAGCAACGACCATGTCGTCATGACCGGGCCTGCCGAATGGGAATGGTCCGGCACGGTCGATCCGGTCACGGGCAGCTTCTCGCGCGACGAAGAGCAGGGGGCTCTGGCGCGGTGAGCGGGGTCGAGGTCATTACCTTCGGCTGTCGCCTCAATACTTATGAATCCGAAGTGATGAGGGCTGAGGCGGAGAAAGCCGGGCTCAACAATGCCATTCTGGTCAATACCTGTGCCGTGACGGGCGAGGCCGTGCGTCAGGCGCGCCAGGCGATCCGCCGCGCGCGGCGCGACAATCCGCATGCGCGCATCATCGTGACAGGCTGCGCCGTGCAGACTGAGAAGCAGACTTTTGCCGAAATGACCGAAGTCGATGCCGTGCTCGGCAACGAGGAGAAGCTGAAAAGCACCTCCTATCGCTCCCTGCCGGATTTCGGCGTTTCGGCGGAAGAGAAGCTGCGTGTCAACGACATCATGAGCGTGCGGGCGACCGCGCCGCAAATGATCCGCCATATCGACGGCCATGTGCGCGCCTTCATCCAGGTGCAGAACGGCTGCGACCATCGCTGCACCTTCTGCATTATTCCCTATGGCCGCGGCAATTCGCGCTCGGTGCCGATGGGCGCCGTCGTCGATCAGGCGCGTAACTTGGTCGAGAGCGGCTATCGCGAGATCGTGCTGACCGGCGTCGATGCCACGAGCTATGGCGCCGATCTGCCGGGAGCACCGACGCTCGGCCTGCTTGCCAAGACGCTGCTGAAGCAGATCCCGGAGATCCGAAGGCTGCGACTGTCGTCGATCGACAGCATCGAGGCCGATCAGCATCTGATGGACCTTATCGCCGACGAGCCGCGCTTCATGCCGCATCTGCATCTCTCGCTGCAGCATGGCGATGATATGATCCTCAAGCGCATGAAGCGGCGTCACTCGCGCGCCGACGCGATCGGCTTCATCGAGGATGTGCGGCGTCTGCGCCCGGAGACGAGCTTCGGCGCCGACATGATCGCCGGCTTTCCGACGGAGACGGAAGAGATGTTTGCCAATGCCGTTGGTCTGGCGCAAGAGGCTGGCATCGCGCACCTGCATGTCTTTCCCTATAGCCCGCGTCCTGGCACGCCGGCCGCCCGCATGCCACAGCTCGATCGCGGCCTGATCAAGGAACGCGCCGCCCGCCTGCGCGAAGCCGGACAAAGATTGCACCAAGCCCATCTGGACAAGATGGTCGGCACGCGGCAATGGCTGCTTGTGGAGAATAACGGGCTGGCGCATACGGAAAACTTCACGCTTGCCGCCGCCCCCTGCCTTCGCCCGCGCGACCTTGTGCAGGTCGCAATCACTGGCCACAATGGCAAGCACCTCGACATGCAACTTCTGGCCGCCGACGCGGCCTAACGCTTCAACGGACACTTCATGGCGCTCGGTTTCATCAAAAAAGTCTTCACCTTCGGCCGCGAAAAGCCGGTTGAGGAGCAGGCGCCTGCGGAGGATCCTCGAAAGGTTGAGGCGGCTGTTGTTGAGCAGGAGGCGCCTGCCGAAGATGTATTGCCGGCTTCAGAACCTGCCGTGCCCACGTCGCCCCCCTCTGTCCCTTCGGGACATCTCCCCCACAAGGGGGGAGATCGGTTGGAGGATGCCGCGCCGGCTGAGCAAGAGCAGCAGGCTGAAAGCCAGGCAGATGCTTCCGGCGCGAAAGAGATTGAGGCCGCTGAGGCTCCGAACTCCCTCGAATCCGGGTCGCAGGAGCAGCATGAAGACCTTCAGGCACTCGAACCGGAGCAACCTGCCGATACTGAAGCCAATGTAGTTTCGGAAGAGCACCCCATCGAACCGATCTCCCCCCCTGTGGGGGAGATGTCCGACAGGACAGAGGGGGGTGACGAAGCCTCGACAAGCTCGGAACCTTCGTCGAAAGACTCCGAACCTGCCTCGGAAACCACCGAAACCCCATCTGCCCCCATCCTTCCCAAGGGCTTCTCCACCGCCGTTTCGGCCCCGGAGCCCATCCCCGAAGCGCCAAAACAAAAACTCTCCTGGTTCCAGCGCCTGCGTGCCGGGCTCGCGCGCACCTCGTCGCAGCTGACGGGGCAGATCGCGGCCCTTTTCACCAAACGCAAACTTGACGATCAGACGCTGCAGGATCTGGAAGATCTGCTGATTCAAGCCGACCTCGGCGTCGAAACGGCGATGCGCGTCACCGATACGCTGGCCTCGGAGCGATACGGCAAGGATGTGACCAGCGAGGACGTTGGCCGCATCATGGCGCAGGAAATCGCCAAGGTACTGAAGCCGGTCGCAA
>NZ_JAUQTZ010000116.1:0-19918 GCF_059803845.1 Rhizobium sp. UFLA01-1127
GGGCCTGCAGGATCGACTGCATCTTGTTGTGACCCTGGGTGCGGTCCCAGTTGGCAACTTCCTTGGCAACCTTCTTCAGGTCGGGGTACTGGGTCAGAACGGTCTCATAGCCGTTCGAGCGGGTGGCCGCATTGTTGTCGGAGGGCGAGCCGAACAGTTCCGCATAATTGCCCTTGTCGCCGACAGCTTCGACCCACTGCTGCGCGCCGATTGCGGCACCCTGGGCGTTGTTGGAGACGAGCTGCGCCTTGGCAAGCCCTTCCTGGTTGATTTCAGCGTTGACGAGGAAAACCGGGATGCCGGCTGCAACCGCCTTCTTGACCGCGCCGACCGAGCCGTCGGCATTGGCCGGATCGAGGATGATGGCGACCGACTTGTTGGTAATCGCCGTGTCGATCAGGTTGCTTTCGGTGTTGGTATCGCCCTTGTGAGCGCCGACCGTTGCCGTGTAGCCGAGCTTTTCGGCCGTTGCCTTGGCGACATTGCCTTCCGTCAGCCAGTAGGGGTTGGACGGATCGTTGACGATGATCGTCATCTGACCGGCAGCCCAAGCTGCTCCCGTCAGAAGCGGTGCCACAGCAACTGCTGCCATGACGATGCGCAAACCTTTTTTGAACATTAGTCTCTCTCCCTTTTGATGAGCTCTGGTGATGCCGGCGAACCGGCGGTTCTTTCTCCGATCGGCTCCTTCACCGATCGGTGACAAGTTCAGGCATGGCGTCAGCCGGATTTTGTCCGACGCCCGTATTGGATGCTGTTCATAAGCACGGCGAGCACGATGACCGCACCGGTAAAGACCGTCTGCCAGTAGGCCGATACGCCGATGATGACGAGGCCGTCGGACAGGAAGCCGATGACGAAGGCGCCGAGCATGGTGCCGCGGGTCGTGCCGCGCCCACCCGTCAGCGCCGCACCGCCGATGACGACGGCGGCGATCGCCGTCAGCTCGTAGGTGGTGCCAGCGGTCGGGCCTGCCGAGGTGAGCTGAGAAGACAAAACCAGGCCGGCAATCGCGGCGCAAACGCCTGAGAGCACATAGACGATGATCTTGACGCGCTTGACCGGAACACCGGAAAGATCGGCTGCGCGCTCGTTGCCGCCCGAGGCATAGAGCCAGCGGCCGAAGGCGGTGCGGCTCAGAACCAGACCGCAGACGATCGCAAGTGCGGCAAGCACGATGACGCCGATCGGAATGCCGGCAAGGCGGTTGAACCCGAGCCAGTCGAAGCCGGTATTGCCGAGTTCGGGACGGCCGCCAAGGTTGTTATAGGTGAGGCCGTTGGTCATCAGCAGCGCGATACCGCGGGCGACATAGAGCACGCCGAGCGAGGCGACGAAGGCCGGAACGCGCAGGTAAGCAATCAATACGCCGTTGACAGCGCCGACGACGGCGCCAAGCGCGCAGGTCAGCACCACGACGGCCCAGACCGGCGGATATAGAATGACGCCGAAGCTCGATAGCGTGACGCCCTGCATCAGGAAGCCGGCAAAACAGCCGGCAAGGCCGAGCGTCGAGCCGACCGACAGGTCGATGCCGCCGTTGAGGATGACCAGCAGCATGCCGATGGCAAGGATGCCGAAGATGGCGACATGCGAGGCCATCGTCAGGAAATTGCTGAGCGAGAAGTAGTAGGGCGACAGGAAGGAGAAGACCGCGATGATGACGATCAGCGCGAAGAAGGCGCGCCCCTCCAGGATCAGCCGCACGAGACTGAAGTTTCGCCGCTGCCCGTTCGACGTGGATTTCTTTTCTGTGATGTTCGTGACTGACATAATCAGTGCTCCATGAATGCGGCTAGTGCGCGACCACTGCTTCGCCGGAGGCGGCCATGATCTTTTCTTTCGGGACGTCCGGACCGAATTCGGCAGAAATCCTGCCGCGGTGCATGACGATGATGCGATGGGCAATGCTCAGGCATTCGGCGACTTCCGACGTTGAATAGATCACCGCCAAGCCCTCCTTGGCGCGCTCGGCAAGCAGCTTGAAGACTTCCGCCTTCGCGCCGATATCGATGCCGCGGCTCGGCTCATCGAGCAGGATCACCCTCGGCTCGGTCGCCAGCATCTTGCCGATGACGACCTTCTGCTGGTTGCCGCCCGACAGCGAGCCGATCGCCGCTTCGCCGCCATCGGTCTTGATATGAACCTTGCGGATCGAACCGTTCACCAGCGCCCGCTCGCGGCCGCCCGATGTGAAAAGACCCCTGGTAAAGGCGCCGATACTGGCAAGCGACAGGTTCGAGCCGACGGTCATGGTCTGAACCAGGCCGTCGCGCTGTCGGTCTTCCGGGACCAGCACCAATCCTTGCGCGATGCGCCCGGCGATGGAAAGGCCGCCGATGTCGGTATTGCCGAGCAGAACGCGGCCACCGCTCGACCTCAAGCGGCCCGCCACGCATTCGAGCAGCTCGGTGCGGCCAGCCCCCATCAAGCCGTAGATGCAGACGATTTCGCCGGCGCGGACCGCAAGCGACATGCGGTCGACCGCATTATAGGCGGCGCCCGACGGGCCGGGTACGGTCAGATTGTCGATCGTCAAAGCGACGTCGCCAATCTTATGGCCGGTCGGCGGACTGCCGAGGTCGAAATTGTCACCGACCATGTTGCGCACGATCCATTCAAGATCGATGTCCTTGCGCTCGGCATAGGCCGTCATGTTGCCGTCGCGCAGCACGACGGCGTGATTGGTGATCTGCAGCGCCTCTTCGAGATGATGCGAGATATAGACGATCGAAACGCCGCGGTTCGTCAGGTCGCGGATGACCTTGAAGAGGACTTCGACTTCGCTGGCGCTTAGCGCCGATGTCGGCTCGTCCATGATCAGGATGCGCGAATTGACGGATAGTGCGCGGGCGATCTCGACGATCTGCTGCTGTCCGAGGCGAAGATCTTCGACCGGAGTGAGAGGATCGATATTTTCCTCCAGCTCCTCCATGAGCGCCTGGGTCTGGCGCTCTTCTTCGGCAAAGTCGACCACGCCGCCCTTCATGATTTCGCGGCCCATGAAGATATTGTCGCGGACGCTGAGATTAGGCGCCAGGCTCAATTCCTGGTGGATGATGGAAATACCGCAGGAGCGCGCATGGGCCGACGAGGCAAAGCTGATCGGGCTGCCATCGAGGATGATCTCGCCGGAGGATGGCTGAATGACGCCGGAGAGGATCTTCATCAGGGTCGACTTGCCGGCGCCGTTTTCGCCAAAGAGCGTCGTCACCTCACCGCGACGGATGTCGAAATTGACACCCTTCAGCGCATGGACACTGCCATAGGACTTTGCGACGTTGCGGGCGGCAAGAACGACTTCGCCCGTCATTGTCCCGTTGTGCCGGGTCCCATTCTGCCGCATCCCATTTTGCCGGATCTCGCTCATTTCACATCGACCTTTACCGGGGTGACGAGCCAGTTCTTCGGATTGATGAGCTTGAAGACGCCGACCACCGTTGCCGTCTTGCCCGTCAATTTTTCGGGGTCGAGGCTGCCTAGGGTCGCCTTCTTCATCTCGTTGTTGATGGCGGAACCGGCATCTTGATATTCGATCTGGTTGGTGAACTGGCCGAATTCAATTCTGCCGGTCGCATCGCGAAGATCGGTGCCATTGATCGCGGGGCCGGTTTGTATCCGAACGGTGATACCGTCCGGCATGCCGTCGATCTTGAACTCGTTGGTATTGGCCTTGCGTTCGCCGAACGTGCCGGTAAGCGAGACGGGGAGGACCGGGCCAGTGGTCGTCGCAACACCATATTTCTGGCCTGCGGCCTTCTTGTCGGCGAGGATTGCATTGGCAAGCGTCACTGCGTCAACCGCGCGCTTTTCCACATCGCTTTGCACCTTGGGGAACTCCTCGGCGCCGTAGCTGTCGGCTTGGAAGCCCTGCTCGTGCACATCGTGTTCTGAGCCGATCTTGACCACCTTGGTATCGGCGGCAATGGCGCCGATGACGATGACCGCCGCGGCGATGCCCGCCACGATCGTCAACTTCGAGCCGGTCGGCTTGGCGGTTGCATATTGTGTTTGCGTATTCATGTTCGAACGACCTTCGGCATGCTTGCCGGATTGCCTGATGGAGAAAGGAAGGACCGTGCCGTGGTTCCGGCTTAACGTAAGCCTAGCCCGCGCGCGCAGACCCGCAGCGGCTCCGCTCGGCGTCGGGTCATGCTGTCACCGGAAAGAAAATTCGACATCGGAGCCTCCTCTGCATGCGGACGACCGTCTCCTCCAGTCGCCCATCTCAGCATTATAATGGCCGCATCTATGCGATCATTGCGATATAAGTGTGTTAATAACGGCACTTTATATGTTATAAATGCGAGAGCATGTCAATCGCGATTTACCGAGCTTTCGCATTTGGCAACTCCCATCCAATATTGCGCTCCCTGCGACCGCCCATCTCCCGCAGCCATTTTGGCGAAACTCGGCTTGAATTTTTGCTGCAGACCCTATGGCGGTATCGCGCGCATGAAGGAATCTTTGTAAACACTTGAACTTCAACAGTAATAGATAGGTACACACGGCCGGGTTTCGGCTGCACTATTGATTCTGAGGGGTTGGCGGCGCTTGCTGTCGCGCTTTCCTACAGCGCTCTTCCGCAATTCCTCCCCATAGCGGCATAGCGTTTGTGGAACTTATTTTATATGAAAAAAATTACAACGCCAGAAAAATATTACTGTAATAGCGGTATCTTTGTGTTATAAACCGGCGTGCTGATCGATGGGTGTGGCCCGTCGGGTTTGGTTGCGTGGCTGGCGTCGGCGATGCGCGGACTTGTTCGCGATCTCAGTCTCGGCCCGAGTGCGATGGCGCCGATATGTGCGACTTGGCGTAGATTATGCCCTTGGCCGCGTTGGGAGGAATGAAAATGTTTGTGAGGGATGCCAAAGCCCCGGTCGTAGGGCGGCGGATGGTGGAGCTGGCGTGCAATGCCTAAAAGCGACGGGATCATCATCGGGATCGATGCGGGCACCTCCGTTCTCAAAGCGGTTGCCTTCGGATTATCCGGCAGGCAGATCGCCTCGGCATCTGCGCGTAACCGTTACGAGACCGGTGAAGACGGTTCGGTCACGCAGTCGCTTGGCCAGACATGGGCCGATTGTGTGAACGCATTGCGCGGCCTTGGTGAGAAGGTGGAAAATCTCGGCACCCGCACGGCTGCGATCGCAGTCACCGGTCAAGGCGACGGCACCTGGCTTGTCGGCTCCGGCAATGCGCCTGTCGGTGATGCCTGGCTCTGGCTCGACGCTCGTGCGGCATCGACGGTCACGCGTTTGAGTGCCATGGCAGTCAACCGCGCTCGCTTCGAGGCGACCGGCACCGGTCTCAACACCTGTCAGCAGGGCGCGCAGCTTGCCCACATGGATCGCTTCATGCCCGAGCTTCTTGATCGGGCCGAGACGGCGCTGCACTGCAAGGACTGGCTTTATCTGAACCTCACCGGCGTTCGCGCGACCGATCCGTCGGAGGCAAGCTTTACCTTCGGCAATTTCCGCAGTCGTCAATATGATCCGGTCGTGATCGATGCGCTCGGCCTTGGAAGTCGGCGCGCGCTTCTGCCTGAGATTATCGACGGCACGCAAATCAGCCATCCCTTGACGGCTGAGGCCGCCAGTGCCGCTGGCCTCATCGCCGGAACGCCGGTTTGTCTCGGTTATGTCGACATGGTCATGACGGCGCTTGGCGCCGGTGTCAGAACCGGCGGCCAGAACGCCGCCTGCTCGACGATCGGTTCGACAGGTGTGCACATGCGCGCCAAGGCCGTGCCGGACGTCCAGCTCAACGAGGAAGGGACGGGCTATGTCATTGCCTTGCCCATTCCCGGCATCGTCACGCAGGTCCAGACCAATATGGGCGCAACCATCAATATCGACTGGATCTTGAGGATTGCGGCCGATCTGATGTCCGCAGGCGGACGTGAGGTTTCCTATTCCGACCTTATCCCCCGCATCGACGCCTGGTTTGCCGAAGCACGGCCGACGAACCTTCTTTACCATCCCTATATTTCCGAGGCCGGAGAGCGCGGCCCCTTCGTCAATGCGCATGCGCGTGCCGGCTTTACCGGGCTTTCGACGCGGCATGGCTTTGCCGACATGCTGAGGGCGGTCATCGAAGGGCTCGGCATGGCAACACGCGATTGCTACGCGGCCATGGGCGACATGCCTTCGGAACTGCGCATCACCGGGGGGGCAGCCCGCTCGCGTGCGCTCAAGGGTTCGCTTTCTGCCGCCGTTAAGGCGCCGGTGCGCATTTCGGATCGCGAAGAGGCGGGAGCTGCCGGCGTTGCGATGATGGCGGCAGTCGCGATCGGTGCCTATCGCGATATGGATAGCTGCATTGCCGATTGGGTGACGCCGCTGCTTGGTGAGGCCGAGGCACCGGACCCGAAAAACGTCGAGCGTTATGACCGTTTGTTCGAAGCCTACAAGGACGTGCGGCAAGCGATTGCGCCTGCCTGGGACAAGTTGGCGGAGCGCTAAAGCATGTCGCGCAAAAGTGTGCAGCGGTTTTGCGACGACGACATGCGCAAAATCAGAGACCTAAAGCGCAGCGAGCGAATCTGAAAGATCGCGACGCGCTTTAGCCGATATCGTGCTGGCGCATGCCGGCCTTGAAAATTGATTTGATGATGCCCCAGGCATCAAATGGAGCATAACATGATGGAACCGGAAATTTTTGATCTTTTCGTGATTGGCGGAGGCATCAACGGTGCCGGTATTGCCCGCGATGCGGCAGGTCGCGGCCTTTCGGTTGTCATGTGCGAGAAGGGCGATCTGGCCGAAGGAACGTCTTCGCGCTCCGGCAAGCTCGTGCATGGCGGCCTGCGCTATCTTGAATATTATGAATTCCGCCTGGTGCGCGAAGCCCTGATCGAACGCGAAGTGCTCTTGAATTCGGCAAGCCATATCATCTGGCCGATGCGTTTCGTGCTGCCTCATAGCCCGACGGATCGTCCCGCCTGGCTCGTGCGTCTCGGCCTGTTCCTCTACGATCATCTCGGCGGACGCAAGAAGCTGCCGGGCACCCGTTCGCTCGATTTGCACCGCGATCCGGAAGGGGCGCCGATCCTCGACCAATATTCCAAGGGGTTCGAATATTCCGACTGCTGGGTCGATGATGCCCGGCTCGTCGTCTTGAATGCTCTCGATGCCTCTGCCAAGGGGGCACGGATCCTGACACGCACGGCCTGCGTCAGCGCCCGGCGCGATCAAGGCAACTGGATCGTCCAGATGCGCAACGAGCGCTCCGGTGAGGTTCGGACCATACGCGCCCGTGTGCTGGTGAATGCCGCCGGCCCCTGGGTCAATGACATTATCGGCCGTGTCGTCGGCTCGAACAGTCAGCGCAGCGTCCGGCTCGTCAAGGGCAGCCACATCATCGTCCCGAAATTCTGGGCCGGTCAGCAGGCCTATCTTGTCCAGAACCACGACAAGCGCGTGATCTTCATCAACCCTTACGAGGGCGACAAGGCCTTGATCGGCACGACCGACATTCCCTACGAAGGCAAGCCGGAAGAGGTGAAGGCCGACGAGAAGGAAATCGACTATCTGATCACGGCCGTCAACCGCTACTTCAAGGAGAAGCTGCGCCGCTCAGATGTGCTCGAAAGCTTCTCGGGCGTGCGCCCGCTGTTCGATGACGGCAAGGGCAATCCTTCGGCAGTGACGCGCGACTATGTCTTCGATCTTGATGAGACCGGCGGCGCGCCGCTCTTGAGCGTCTTCGGCGGCAAGATCACGACCTTCCGCAAGCTCTCGGAGCACGCCATGCAGAAGCTTGCGAAATTCTTTCCGAAGATGGGCGGAGACTGGACGCGAGGTGCTGTTTTGCCGGGCGGCGAAATTCCGAATGCCGATTATGTCGCCTTTACCGATACGCTGCGTGCCGCCTATCCCTGGATGCCGCGTGCACTCGTCAATCACTATGGTCATCTCTACGGCGCCCGCACCAGGCAGATCGTCGGCAATGCGACTTGCCTTGCGGAACTCGGCCGCCATTTCGGCGGCAATCTTTATGAAGCCGAGGTTCGCTATCTCGTGGCTTTTGAATGGGCGCAGGCGGCCGAAGACGTGCTGATGCGCCGCACCAAGGAAGGCCTGCACATGACGGCCGAGGAAAAGGCTACCTTCTCTGCCTGGTTTGACGCCGAGCTGGCGCTTGCCGCCTGAACCAACGGACCTTGCCGGGAGACCCAAATGCCTTTGACGCTTTCACTCAACACCAATCCGCTGGTGAACCGTTTTGCCGAGCCTTCCGATCTGATCGAAACGGTGGCACGCGACCTGCGCATCCGCGATCTGCAGCTCACCCACGAATTCATCAATCCGAGCTGGCAGGCGCCCACCATCCGCCGGCTGACGCGCGACATGCAGGCGGCAATGAAGCGAACGGGCGTGCGCGTCACGTCAGGCATGACCGGCCCCTATGGGCGTCTCAACCATTTCGGCCATCCCGACAAGGACGTCCGCCGCTATTACATCGACTGGTTCAAGACCTTTGCCGATATCACCGCCGACCTAGGCGGCCATTCCGTCGGAACACAGTTCGCGATCTTCACCTACAGGGATTATGACGATCCGACCCGGCGCGAGGAACTGATAAAGATTGCGATCGATTGCTGGGGCGAGGTGGCCGAGCACGCTTGCGCTGCCGGTCTTTCCTACATCTTCTGGGAGCCGATGAGCATCGGCCGCGAATTCGGCGAGACGATTGCGGCCTGCCTTTCTTTGCAGGACAGACTGACGAAGACGCCATTTGCCATACCGATGTGGATGATGGCCGACATCGATCACGGTGACGTCACCTCGTCCAATCCCGACGATTATGATCCTTATGCCTGGGCGCGTGCGGTCCCGAACGTTTCGCCGATCATCCACATCAAGCAGAGTCTGATGGACAAGGGCGGCCATCGCCCCTTCACGGCAGAATTCAATGCCAAGGGCCGCATCCAGCCGGAACCCTTGCTCAAGGCATTTGCCGAAGGCGGCGCCAAGGACAATGAGATCTGCCTGGAACTCTCGTTCAAGGAGCGCGAGCCGAACGATCGCCAGGTTGTCTCGCAGATTGCCGAAAGTATAGCCTTCTGGGCGCCCCATATCGACACGGGCGTCAGCGACTTGCATATCTAGCGGCTGTGTGCATTCCGCAAATGCCTCGTCTTCGACGAAAGATGAGCGAAGCGGGACGATATGACCGGGCAAAACAGGCGAGGGACCATGCGTGACGAAATGAAAGGGAGCCGCTGATGACGGATGCGGATGATTCGCTCGCCGTGAGAGCGGCATGGTTGCACTATGCCGGCGGATTGACGCAGTCCGAAGTGGCAAAGCGTCTCGGCGTCCCCTCGGTAAAGGCGCATCGGCTGATCGCGCGCGCCGTCGCCGAGGGCGTCGTTAAAGTGACGATCGATGGCGATATCGTCGAATGCGTCGAGCTCGAAACGCAGCTTGCGACCCGCTTCGGCCTGCAATATTGCGAAGTGGCACCCGATCTTGGCGAGGAAGGCTTCGAATTCCGGGCGCTCGGGCAGGCGGGAGCCGGCTTTCTGCGGCGCGAGATCGAGAGCGGCAACAACAAGGTCATCGGCCTCGGCCACGGGCGAACGCTCTCTTCCGCCGTCCATCATCTGTCGCGCGTCAGCGCCAAGGATTTGCGCTTCGTCTCGCTGCTGGGTGGCCTGACGAGAAACTATGCGGCCAACCCCTATGACGTGATGCACCGCATCGCCGAAAAGACCGGCATGCAGTCGCATGTCATGCCGGTGCCCTTCTTCGCCAACACCCGCGAAGACCGCGACGTGCTGCTTGCCCAGCGCGGCGTCAAGGAGGTGTTCGATCTTGCAAATGGCGCCGACCTCAAGCTCGTCGGTCTCGGCACGGTCGATACCGATGCGCAGCTTGTCTTGTCGGGCATGGTCGAGCCGAAGGAGATCAAGGAGATCACGGCGGCAGGCGGTGTCGGCGAAATTCTCGGCCATTTCTTCGATGCAGATGGCAATATTCTCGAGACGACGCTGACATCACGCACATTGTCCGCCTCTCTGCCACGCACCAAGGGCGAGCGGCTGGTGGCGCTTTCCGGCGGATTGCCGAAGGTCGAAGCCATTCGTGCCGTTCTCAACAGCCGCTGTCTTTACGGGCTGATCACGGACGAGAAGACGGCGCAGGCCCTTTTGAGGGACTAGCCAGTGCCGTCGGCGAAAAACATGCAGACATATCAATGTAACAACGAAAATGTTGAATTGTGAGATTTTGTTGTTATATTTCTTTCGGGTTCCATTTCAGGCCAACGGCCGAGGTGCAAGGTGAGACGGGAAGAGCGCCAGCAGTCGATCATCAATCTGCTTGTCGAGCATAAGACCGTCGATCTCGATGATCTGGCCGATCGGTTCGCCGTGTCGAAGATGACGATCCATCGCGATCTCGATGATCTCGAGCAGGCCGGCGTGCTGCGCAAGGTTCGCGGCGGTGCGACGATCGATGCCGGCACGCAGTTCGAAAGCGATTTTCGTTTCCGCGAGCGTCAGGACCACGACGAAAAGCTTGCCATGGCCCGCTGCGCCTTGGAGTTGATCGAGCCTGGCATGACCGTCATGATCAATGACGGTTCGATGGCAGCCGTTCTCGGTGAAATGCTGCTGCGGAAGAAGCCGCTGACGCTGATTACCAACAATGCCGCGATCATCGAGCGGATGAAGAACGAAAGCGGCATCACGCTGATTGCGCTTGGCGGCATTTATTCGGCCAAGTTCAATGCCTTTTTAGGCGTCGTAACCGAGGAAGCCTTGTCGCGGCTCAGGGCCGATATCGCCTTTCTGTCGACGCCGGCCGTCTCCGGCAAGCTCGCCTACCACATGGACGATAACGTCGTACGCACCAAGCGGGCGATGATTGCCTCGGCCTCCAGGGCCTGCCTGCTCGTCAATCACAGTCGCATTGGACATACGGCTCTGCATGTGATGGCCGAGCTTGCCGAGTTCGACGCCGTGATCACCGATCAGGCACCCGATGCCGCCATCGTCGAACAATTCCGCCGGGACGGCATCGCCCTTACCATCGCCTCGAACCAGGATAAGACATGACAGAGAAACCTCGCTATTGGATCGGCACGAGCTGGAAGATGAACAAGACGTTTGCCGAGGCGCGCGCCTTTGCCGAGGCCCTGCGTTCAGCCGACGCCTTGCGCGATGCGCGCATCCAGCGTTTCATCATCCCGCCGTTTACCGCGGTGCGCGAAGTCAAGTCGATCCTGTCGCAAAGCTCCGTCAAGGTAGGCGCCCAGAACATGCATTGGGCAGACCAGGGCGCGTGGACGGGCGAAATTTCGCCGCTGATGCTCAAGGATTGCAATCTCGATATCGTCGAGCTTGGCCATTCCGAACGTCGCGAGCATTTCGGCGAGACCAACGAGACAGTGGGTTTGAAGACCGAAGCGGCCGTTCGCAATGGCTTGATTCCGCTCATCTGCATTGGCGAAACATTGGCTGATCGCGAAAGTGGCCGCGCAACCGAGATCCTGAGCGAGCAGGTTATCGGAGCTCTATCGAAGCTCTCGCATGCCCAAAAGCAGGCCGAAATCCTGCTCGCCTATGAGCCGGTCTGGGCAATCGGCGAAAAGGGAATCCCGGCCGAGCCCTCCTATGCCGATGCGCGCCAGGCCGAGATCATAGCGGTCGCGCAAAAGGCGCTCGGCCGAAAGATCCCGTGCCTCTACGGAGGATCGGTCAATCCGCAAAATTGTGAGGAACTCATATCCTGCCCGAACATAGACGGGCTTTTCATCGGGCGCTCCGCCTGGAACGTCGAAGGCTATCTCGACATCCTGGCCAAGTGCGCCGCCAAACTCTGAAGGAGACATGCCATGAAACTTGCTATTGCTGGAGACAGCGCCGGCGAAGGCCTCGCCAAGGTTCTCGCAGACCATCTGAAGGACCGTTTCGACGTGAGCGAAGTGTCGCGCACTGAAGAAGGTGCAGATCCGTTCTACGCCAATCTTGCCGATCGCGTCGCTTCCGGCGTCATCGACGGCACCTATGACAAGGCGATCCTTGTCTGCGGCACCGGCATCGGCGTCTGCATCTCGGCCAATAAGGTGCCGGGCATTCGCGCGGCCCTGACCCATGACACCTATTCGGCGGAGCGCGCAGCTCTTTCCAACAATGCCCAGATCATCACCATGGGCGCGCGCGTCATCGGCACCGAACTTGCCAAGGCGATTGCCGATACATTTCTGGCGCAGACCTTCGACGAAAACGGCCGTTCGGCCGGCAACGTCAAGGCGATCAACGAGGTCGATGCCAAGTACAACGCGCGTTAATACCTGTCTCCCAAGACATCGGAAAGCCCGGCCGTTCTTGCCGATTGGCCGGGCTTTTCTATGTCGGACGTTGGACTGCGTGGCCCCGTTATCTAGGTTTGGACAAGATCCACTTCCCTCCACACGATAGACGTTTATGCCCCCCGAATAGACCGATCATCAGATCGCCGTCATAGAGCGAGAACGGGACTTCGACATAGTGATCCCGATGGGAGGCAAAACCGGAGAAAGTTCGTCCTTGTCGACAAGCTCTTCCATGTACCAGCTCTCATAGAGCGGAGGGCCAGACGGCAAGGACGCTCGTTTATGCGCGGCTGCAATCGCCACCGAGCCAGCAGGTGGCGATATTGGCCCGGTTCGAGAAGGCCAAGCACCGGCTGTGGATGGTGAACCGGCCCGCAGCGATGCCCGTGAACCCGCAGGGCTATGGCCCGTTGCTGTTGTTCGACCTCTATTCCGATGACGGTCACGGGACATGCCGGAATCTGAGCAAGGGCCATAGCATGGAAATGGCCTTCGACGTGAAGGCCAGCCTGCCGCCTACGGTGACGGCGGATGGCGAGATCGATGCAGAGGTGGCGCGGGGTGCGTTCATCGCCGCCCTGCAGGAAGGCAATATCTATATTTTCCCGGAATAGAGAAGGCCACCTGTCGTCTAGGCCGTAAGCCCCGTAACCGAGCTCGCTGGCGTGCGCATCCTGCTTTCCTCCGGTGTCGATCCGTTCATGACAAACTCATGATAGCAAACAGCTCCTTCCTTCATGTCAGCAATTGAGCACAAGGTGAAGCGACTGCGGGTGTTGCTCCAGGAAGGTCTTCGCAGGAGCGCTGCGATCCCGATATGTGCAAGACTGCGTTTCTAGTTGCGCTGCATGTCGGTCAGCGCATGTCGCATCGATGTGCTCGAAATGCCGAAAAAGCCGCCATAGGGAAGGTCAAGATCCAGGATGACGAACATGACGCTCGCGACGGAGATGACGGCCACGAGGACAATTGCGCCGGCGAGTGGATTCTTGGGAGCCTGGAGCCCGAAACTCAAAAATACCAGCATAAGCCAGAAGATGAGAACGCCGAGAAATGGTGCAGAAAGCGAGCCATGCGCATCTTCGATGACGGTCCATCGCGCGACCATGACATTGCTGAAAAGCTGGTGGCAGCGGGTTACAAGCGCCTGATGCAAAGGATCGGTGGGCGCTAGACGGTCAATGCCTAATCCGACATTATTCAATATCGATCCAAGAGCCGGCGCCTCGCCGGTCAAAGGCAGGGCCGAGATGTCGGGATATTTCTCGCCCTGCGGGGGCGGTTCATCGGGCCAGGTGCTGGCAACGACTGCAGCGGTGTAGCTGCGCAAAAGCTGCCTTTCACTGTCGAGGGCGGAGCCGTAATTTTTTAGACAGCCGTCCATCTCTGCTAGACTAGCAGCATAACGATTGCGATCGTGGGAGGCGGCCGTGAAGGCATTGAGTTCCGACGCCAGCAACAAGCTCATGACAAGAGCGGCAAAGGTCACGAGCAGCGCAGTTACCACGCGAAGAAAGTCTATTGTTTCGTTACCGCGATGCGGCGCAGGCAGTCTGGCGCGCAATATCGAGCCGACGAAAGCGCTTAGGACAAGAAGAACAAGCAAGGCCAGCGACCAGATAGCCTCTCGTTGCATCGAACATGCTCCAACTGCATCTGATCGTTGAATATGTGACGTTCCAGCATACGCGAATATATCTCAATGTCGAACGGCGCAGACGCGGCGCATTGTTTTTGCTTCACTTCGCGCGCGTTCGAAGTACGCCCCGCGATCGCACGAACCGCGGTCAGCGCCGGGATCGCACGTCCTGACTCGAGGTCGAATTCGCTTTGGGTACTTGACCGCTGACTTGGTGAGCCCTCGATCGAGAGAACTCACCGGCATGAGCTTGCGACGGCTTGCTGAGATCAGGCTTATTCGGAAGCCGATTTGGAAAGATGTGACGCTCTAGGATCTTGGCTGCTGCAGAGGCACCAAGGCCGCAAAAGCCCTTCTGTCCTGATCTGGAAAACTTTCGAAACCTTGGATTGCGCTCTCGGCAATTTCTATATCGGCCAATATTGATGATTTTGTAATCTTTTCGTACCGATCATAATCGGCTTTGTGCCGCTTGATTTGCATGCTGTAAACGTGATTTGCGAAATCTTGTATACCAATTGGGAATTTTTGAAGGATTATCTTCTGCTTGCCATTAGATGCGTCACAAGCTCCCTTCGCAGCATCTTTGGCAGATGTAAACGACATCACCGGAAAAGCAAAAAACCTGCATGTCAGACAACTTCGGACGAATCTTCCTAATTGCCTGACGCATCTTCTTCCCACCCCTATCTCCCTGACCTTGCCGCAAGCCACTGCTTGAATTCGATATTCGTGTCGGTCTGGATGGCGCCGACGCCGGCAGCCACAAGCGCGCCCCAGACGCCTTCGGGATCCTTCAGCGCCCGGCTGTCGTTGAAGTCGAGATTGAAGGAAACGTCGAGCGTATTGATCCAGAGCCGAATATCTTGCCGTTCCAGTTCCTCGCGTCCTGCGGCAAGATCGGCGATGTCGCTAAACTTCACCTCGATCATCGGTGCCTTCAGCGGTTCGATCATACGCAGGTCGTCGGCGAACTTTCCCGGCCGGGCCGGAAACATCGGCATATGGGGGATGGCGCCGAACCAATCGGCATCAAGGACGGGGAAGCTGCCGCTCTGAGGATCGATATCCGATTTGATGATGACGTGATCCTCGGCTCTCAGCCTCCGCACTGCCGAGATGACAAGCGGCAATTCACGCGGAAATTTCGTGTCGATATTGACGAAGACGCGGCCGCGCGCCTCTTCCAAAGCCTCTTCGAGCGTCGGTACGCGCTCATCTGTCACTGTGGCCGTCTCGCCGCCGGCGCCGGCACGCAGCCGCGCATCTCGGACCGTGGCGAAGCTCGTCGAACCGACGATGCCCTTGGCGGATGTGGTGCGGTCGAGCGTCTTGTCGTGAATGACGACGAGATGGCCGTCGCCGGTCGTTTGCGTGTCGATTTCTACGAATTCGACGCCAAGCTCGGCGGCCGCGCGGATCGCCGCCAGCGAATTTTCCGGCGCAGCCGACCAGAGACCGCGATGGGCGATTGTCAGGATGTCCGGATTGGAACGTGATAAAAGATCGTAGATGTCGGCAATGCGGGGCGAGCGCGAGGCGGCTGTCTGGCTGTGCATGGAGGAATTGCTTTCGTGAAATATCGGTCTTGCAGGCGGAATGGACGGCTTGATATCCGGGGTGGAATGCAGGCGCCAATGGCGGCAGCCAAACGACGTCTTTCGACCTCGCTGGCCTGCAAAGCTATTAGTACACATAGGATGTACTATTTGTGACGGGCGAGCATGTCGCCTCGATTGCATATGGGCAAATGGGCGGCCAAGGCAAATCCTTTGCAGTTTCGCCGCTTCCTGTAATGCTCCAACTTCGCAAGCACCTGTCTCGACGCGCGATGCGGCCCGTAGTATGAGTTCCGGCTCTGGTGTGAGGCGAGGGGTAGTTCCGCCGTCGTCAACGCTTTAACGGGTCGTCATAAGACATTGTCAATTAACAACTTTATTCTGCTGGACAACCGTATTGACGCGTAAGACTGCTGTTATCGTTGGCAATGGAAGGCTCGAGCGCGACCTCTCAAGGATCGTGGACGAAGCCCAATTCGTCATGCGTTTCAATGAGCCGAACCTTGCCAGCGGCATGAGCGGCACGCGCACCGATATGATCATGATGGCCGCATCGAGCAAGATCCTGTACCGGCGGCTGATCCAGCCCAGCTTTTTCGACAATGCCGCGCTCAAGGCTGCAAAGGTGCTGATGCTTGCATATCATCCGAACATCATCCGCAAGTATCATCCCAAGCCCAACATCTTCCAGCGCCTGCAGGGCAGGAGGGCCGATTGGACGATGCAGGCAATCGACCTGATGGGCAGGGCCGGCAAAGAGATCCGCATCATGCCGCCGCAGTCCTATCTCGACGGCTGCGCCGAGCTCGGCATCGTCGGAGGCCAGATGCGCAAGCTGTTCCCAAGCACGGGTTTTCTCGGCATCCGCTATGTGCTTGCAAACTTTCCCGCATCCGAATGGGACGTTGCCTTATGCGGCTTCAGTTGGGAAGGGTGGAAGCGGCACGACTGGCTGAACGAACGTGTCTGGGTCGAAAACAAGATCGCTAACGACCGCGTCAGCCTGCTCGTCTGAACCAGCCGACATTATCGGCTTTGCATGCATTATCGGCTTTGCACGCCCCGCCCAATTACTGTTCTCCGAGCAACCCGCGCAATTCGCTCAGCCGGTCGTTCACCAGCCAGCCGTAGTAGTTTTCCTCCGGTAGCTTCTTGCCGCCTGCAGCATCCGCAGCGCGCCTGAGGGCGAGCGCGCGACGCCGCGGCTGCCCCAGATTATAAAGCGTCGCCGTCAAGCCTGGATTGTCGGTGATGTCGAACCCCTGGGCGCGATAGGCTTCGATCGCATCCTTGACGATCGCGGCGATGTAAATCACGCTGCGTTCGGGATCCATAATATCGCGATAGATTGCCTGCGGATCGTCAACCGATAGTTTTGGCAGGCCGCTGGTGGCATGAACGAGATCGGTGACTTCGAGCGCGGTCAGCGGGCTGATCTGACCAAGGCCGAACGTTTGTCCCGCAAAGAAGGGTTGGAAGAAGGCCCGCTGGAACGTCATGTTTTCATAGGTGACGCCGTCGATGACCTTGCCGCGAAAATTCGTGTCCCAGGTCTCATCACGACATTCCCAAAGCTCGGCGCTGCCCTTGAAGGCGTCGCAATGGGCAAATTCCGGCTTCTTCAGGAAGGTCTGGACGGTGACGTCCTTATAGCTGAACTTGAAGTCGGATTGCGAATAGGCGAGCGCCTTGACGTAGTAGGATTTCACCCTGTTGACGATCGTGATGTTGTAGGTGTGCTCGCCGACGAGGGCGCCAACAATGTGGATCGGATCGATCTGATAGGTTTGTGCGGCCTTCCTGATCGAAGCCACCAGATCCCTGTCCTCGCGAAGGACACTGACGATCTTCTGGTATTTTTCCTCGTACGTCGTGTTGAAAGCCTTTGCCCGCAGCACCGAAGTATTGGGTATCGCAGGCTGTGCCGTGTTGCGGTTGCCCGGTGGCACACGCACGAGCTCGTGAGCAAAGCTTGCATTCGTCAATGCAAGGATAACAAGCAGACCGAGTGCCGGAATTCCAGACAGGCGTGTTCGCATTCGCAAATTAACTTTCCAAAATAGTCCCCGGCACGGGGACGATCTTCATACGCGATCGGCGCTCCGAAGCAAGGGCACTGGCTTCTTCTGTCCCGCGAATCACAATAAACTTTGTGAAAAAGCAACTTCCGACTGCACGCGGGCATAGCGGTACGGCTGCGGCGTGCTTCGGATCCATTGCCTTGATTTTAAGAGGATGCCGGTGAAACATCTCGTGATGTCAGGAAGTATCCTGCTTGCAGCCGCACCGGGCCAAGCATTGCCGACGATCGCCGATGTGCCGGAGCTTGCGAAAGCCGCCGTGGCGCGGCGGATAGACGTGCCGCCCTCCGCCATCCATATTCTCAGCGCCAAACCCAGCGAGCGAACGCCGGGCTTCGTGGTCTGCGGCCGGATTGATGCTGCATCGGATCAGGACGAAGGCAATGCGCAAGCCGGTCAGCGCTTTTTCGTGATCATACCCGGGAATTTCGCCGTTCTCGACCAGGACGGCAAGGCGCTCGTCGATACCTACTGGTCTTCCAATCACTGCGAGTGAGAGGCAAGCGCCTTGCTGATCATGGCAAGCTCTTCGGGAGTGCGTCCGGATTCGAGCCGAACCCAATCGTTCGGATTGTCGGCCGACTGGCGCTTGATGAAGGTATAGCCCGTTCCGTCCCAGGTTTTGATCGTATCCGTCAGATTGTCCAGGATCAGGTCGCCATCGTTCGTGCGCGCCATCAGGACGAGATGCCCTTCATTGTGCGTATCGAGGACGACGGTCAGCAGCAGGGCCGAAGGCGACCAACCGGCTTCCACAAGCAGTTTCTTCTTTAAAAGGACATAGTCGTTGCAGTTGCCGGCGCCGTCGTCGGGGTATGTCCACCAGTTGATGATGCCGAGCTTGTAGATGCCGTAGTGGTCATTGTCGCCAATGCCCTCGATCTCGTGATTGACGAGGCCGTTGATCTCTTGCAGTTGCGTCCAGCCGGCGCGATTGAGCGTAATGACGTCATCGCCTTTCCGGCCGGCTGCGCATTCGGCGGGCTGAGCCTTGCAGAAGCTGGTCCAGCCGACCGGCACGCTTGCCTCCGTGACGACGCGGGCAAACCGCTGCGGCGCCGCGGCCGCGGTATTTGCGACCGGCTTTGCGGTTGTGGCCGTCGAAAAGAACAGGCCGGCAACGAAGAGAAAGCTTGCAGCAACTAGGAATGAACGCATACTCGGCTCCGTGAGTTGCGTTCATGAAATCCGAGGCGGTCAAATTTATTCGGAAAAAGTTCATTCGCATTTTATCGAATCGGCGCTTTTCGCCGGTGCTGCAATGGTCGCCCTGCATCCAGTCCCTGATTTTTGTGATTTCCGATCGGTTACGAAGCTCGTTTCGCGACGCGGACGACCTGGCATTCTGAAAAAAAGATGTGCAATTTCATCGACATATTGCATCAGCGGAAGAACATCTGGCGTGTTTATGATTTGTTTGTCTTAAATGCGAATCTCCGTCCCACAAGGAGCGCAGGAAGAGCCAGGAAATTGCCCGGGAGGCTTTATGATCGACGATATTCTCGACCGGATGACGCTTGAAGAGCAGGTTTCGCTGCTTTCCGGCGCCGACTTCTGGACCACCGTACCCGTCGAGCGGCTTGGCATTCCAAAGATCAAGGTCACCGATGGGCCGAACGGAGCCCGCGGCGCCGGCTCGCTGGTTGCCGGTGTTAATGCTGCCTGTTTTCCTGTCGCGATCGTGCTCGGCGCAACATGGTGCCCCGCCCTTGTCGAACGCATGGGCGTGGCGCTTGCCGGCCAGGCCAAGAGCAAGGGTGCCTCGGTGCTTTTGGCGCCGACGGTCAATATTCACCGCTCGGGTCTGAATGGCCGCAACTTCGAATGCTATTCGGAGGATCCGCTGCTGACCGCCGAGCTTGCCGTCGCCTATATCCAAGGTGTGCAGAGCCAGGGCATTGCCGCTACGATCAAGCATTTCGCTGGCAATGAATCCGAGATCGAGCGCCAGACGATGTCGTCGGATATCGGCCAGCGTGCCCTTCGGGAAATCTATCTGGCGCCATTCGAGCAGGCCGTGAAGAGGGCGGGCGTCATGGCCGTCATGTCTTCCTACAACCGGTTGAATGGCACCTATACAAGCGAGCATCCATGGCTGTTGACCAAAGTTCTGCGAGGGGAGTGGGGTTTCGACGGCGTCGTCATGTCCGACTGGTTCGGTTCGCATTCGACAGCGGCGACGGTCAATGCCGGGCTCGATCTGGAAATGCCCGGCCCGACGCGCGACCGTGGCGAGAAGCTCGTGGCAGCGGTGCGCAACGGCGAGGTCAAGCCGGAGACGGTGCGCCAAGCCGCGCGCCGCATCCTGACCC
>NZ_JAUQTZ010000117.1:0-19633 GCF_059803845.1 Rhizobium sp. UFLA01-1127
CTGGAAAACTGAGGTGTGGTAACTCCAGTCTCCCAAATCCGCTCCGAATGGACAACCTCCCGAAAGCTCACACCTAGAGCATGATGCCGAAAAGTGTGATCGGCTTTCGGACGACCTCATGCTCTACTTCTTTGTTTCTTGAGCGGATTCAGATTTCAGGTCGAACAGACTTGAAATCATCCGGCTCTAGTGCCGCGCTTTCGTAACATCCATGTGACATGGCTTGTTTTCCGATATCACAGCAAACCTATTCTTGCCATTGTGACAGATGCGACTTGCTCCGTTCTGAACGCTCGCTCGGCTATTGCCCAAATGTAAAAAGCTCTGGTCGCAATGCGACCAGAGCTTTTGCTCATTCGAATGCCAGAGCGATTCAGCTTTTCATGGGGTCATTGAACCGCTCTATCCTTCGTTTCCACGCAATTCCTGACAGAAACCGCTGCGCACTTTTCCTGAAACCCCAGCTGAAATCAGGCAGCCTGTTCGCGATCCTTCGTCCAGTTCCCCTTGGCGGCAAGATAATTCATCTCGGCGCGATGGGTGAAGGCGCGCTGGCCGGCGGCGACGTTTTCCGGCTTGCCGCCCCATGCCTTCAGTGCGCTGTCCTGCAGGGCGCGCCCGTAAGAGAAGGTCACATGCCAGGGCAGATCATGGCCGGAGTTGATGGCGGAGAGATGCGCGGTCGCCTCTTCGGTGGACTGGCCGCCGGAGAGGAAGGCGATGCCGGGAACGGCGGAAGGAACGGTTTCCTTCAGAACCTTGACGGTACGCTCGGCGACCTGTTCGACGGAAGCCTTGCGGACCTTCTTGCCGTCGATAACCATGCTCGGCTTCAGGATCATGCCTTCGAGATTGATGCGGGCTTCCGCGAGCTCCTGGAAGACGACCTGCAGCGTCCAGCGGGTAACTTCTTCGCTGCGGTCGAGGCTCTGCGTGCCGGGCTCGCCATCCATCAGCACTTCCGGTTCGACGATCGGGACGATCTTGGCCTGCTGGCAAAGAGCGGCGTAGCGGGCGAGCGCGTGAGCGTTGGCCTTGATGGCGCCGAAGGTCGGCAGCGTGTCGGAAACGGCGATCACGCCGCGCCACTTGGCGAAGCGGGCGCCGGCCTCATAATATTTCGCCAGGCGATCGGCAAGGCCGTCGAGACCTTCGGTGACGGTTTCGCCGGGGAAGCCGGCCAGCGGCTTGGCGCCGACGTCGACTTTGATGCCGGGGATGCTGTCTGCAGCCTTGATGATGTCAACGAAAGGCGTGCCGTTCGCAGCCTTCTGGAAGAGGGTTTCCTCATAGAGGATGACCCCGGAGATGTACTTCCGCATTGCGTCGTCGGAGCGAAAGAGCATTTCGCGATAGTCGCGGCGGCTCTCTTCCGTGGATACGAGAGAGATAGTGTCGAAACGCTTCTTGATCGTGGCGGTGGACTCGTCCGCCGCCAGGAGGCCCTTGCCACCGGCAACCATCTTTACGGCAATGTCTTCAATTCGTTCGCTCATTTTGTTTCTCCAAGGCGATTTCAGTCGGCGTCAAGAACAATATAGATCGGCGATAACAGAAGTGTAGAAGGAGGGAAATGGCAGGCTAACTAATTGAAACGATTGAAATGATTTCAACCGTTTGAAAGTCTTGCATATGATCCTAGCATCCATGGAAAAGCCGCGAAAGATCTAGCTTTCGCGGCTCTGCGGTTCATAGCAGTAAGGCTTGCTTACTTGCTGGCCTGCAGGACGGCGACGCCCGGCAGGACCTTGCCTTCCATCCATTCGAGGAAGGCGCCGCCGGCCGTCGAGACATAGGTGAAGTCATCGGCAACGCCGGCATGGTTGAGCGCGGAAACGGTGTCGCCGCCGCCGGCGACGGAGGTCAGCTTGCCGGCCTTGGTGCATTCGGCGGCATATTTGGCAGCCGCGACGGTCGCTGCATCGAAGGGCGTGATTTCGAAGGCGCCGAGCGGGCCGTTCCAGACCAGCGTCGTGGCGCGGCCGACCCAGTTCTTTATGGCCTCGACCGACGTAGGGCCGACATCGAGCACCATCGCATCGGCCGGAATGGCTTCGATGGCGACGACTTCATTGTCGGCGCCGGCCTTGAACTCGCGGGCGACGACGCCGTCTTCCGGCAGAACGATCGCGCAGCCGGAGGAGGCGGCTTCGATCATGATCTGCTTGGCGGTATCGGCGAGATCATGCTCGCAGAGCGACTTGCCGACATTGGTGCCGCGGGCGGCGAGGAAGGTGTTGGCCATGCCGCCGCCGATGACAAGCGCATCGACCTTCTTCACGAGGTTCATCAGAAGGTCGATCTTCGTGGAAACCTTGGCGCCGCCGACGATAGCAACGACCGGACGGACCGGATTGCCCAGACCCTTTTCAAGGGCTTCGAGCTCCGCCTGCATCGTGCGGCCGGCATAGGCCGGCAACAGTCGGGCGAGGCCTTCGGTCGAAGAATGGGCGCGGTGCGCAGCGGAGAAGGCGTCGTTGACGTAGATATCGCCATTGGCGGCGAGCGCTTTGGTGAAGGCTGCGTCGTTCTTTTCTTCTTCCTTGTGGAAGCGCGTGTTTTCAAGCAGCAGAATGTCGCCGTTGTTCATCTTGGCAACGGCGTCTGATGCCGGGGCGCCGATGCAATCCGAGGCGAAGAGAACGGCATGATCCAGAACCTCCTCGACAGCCGGCACGATAAGGCCAAGGGAAAGATCCGGGGAAGGGCCGTCCTTCGGGCGGCCGAAATGGGCAAGCAGGATGACCTTGGCGCCCTTTTCGGACAGTTCGAGAATCGTCGGAGCGACACGTTCGATGCGGGTCGCATCGGTGACCTTGCCATCCTTGACCGGCACGTTGAGGTCGACGCGGACGAGCACGCGCTTGCCGGTGATGTCGGTGAGATCGTCGAGGGTTTTGAAGGCTGCCATGGGAGGATCCAATATTGTTGGTGGCGTGAAGCGCGCCGACCATACTACGGATGATCGGAGACGCAAGGACGGTTCAGCGTTTCATCGGCGCGCTGAAGCATTCCGTTCCTTTAATTTTTCTCCATTCCGAACGCAAACCGTTGCACGTTTTTCCTGGAGTTACTCTCGAGCGGGATGCCGAAAAGTGTGAGCGGTTTTCGGGCGACATCCCGCTCTCACCTTTTGATTTGGAGCCGGATGATTTCAGGTCGAACAGACCTGAAATCATCCGGCTCAAGGCATTCAGGCGTCGTTCTTGCCCGTCGTCGAATCGCCCGAGACTGTTTCGTCCGCGCGCTCGCGGCGTTTGTGCACGTATGCGCGGATGCCCTGCAGGATATCATGGAGATTGATGAAGATCGGCAGGATGACGGGCGGTTCCACCGCTTCCAGCGACATGCCGACGGACTGGATATGGTCGTTCTCGTCGAGGTCGCGGACGATGAGGATGATCTCGCCCAGACGAACGCGATCGGCATAATCAGCCTTGCCGCCCAGCCGATGGCGCATGAGTTCGGCTATCGTGAGGCCCTTCTCCTGTTCGCTCAGCAATCCCGGTCCATAGGCGGCATCGAGATCTGCGGCTGGACGCAGCGGCGAGATCGAGAAAGCGCCGAAGAATTCGGCATCATCCGGATCGACCGGCGCGCGGCTGGCGAAGATGCGGTCGAGCAGGCGCGAATAGTTGGGGGAGACGAAAAGATAGACGATATCGCTTTCGCGCAGGCGACCGGCATATTGATAGCGCATGGATTTGCCGTCGCGCACGACGAGCGAAGGCGTGGCCCAGCGGGGAATGCGTTCGCCGCGCAGGACCGGACTGTCTTTCACGACGCGATAGGAGAGAAGCTCGTGGTTGACGGTACCAGGCAGATCGACTTCGACCTTGTCGATCGCCCCCATGCGCGGGGGAACGATGAGGCCGAGGCGACGTGCCATCGGTTTGATGGTCCAGCCCTGGACGAGCAGCGACACCAGCACCACGATGAAGGCGACGTTGAAATAGGTTTGGCCCGACTGCAGATTGCCGAGTATCGGCATGATCGCCAGAAGAATGGAGACTGCGCCGCGCAGGCCGACCCAGGCGACGAAGCCGGTCTCCCGCTGTGTGTAGTCGAAGGGCAGCAAGCAGAGCCACACGGCGATCGGCCGGGCGATGAAGATCAGGAACAGCGCCAGCGCTACGGCAGGAATGGCAATCGCCGGAAATTCCGATGGCGTTGCGAGCAGGCCGAGCACGAGAAACATGATGATCTGCGCCAGCCAGGTCATGCCGTCCTGGAAGCGTTTGATCGAGGCGGATGCCGGCAGCTTCCGATTGCCGGCATAGATGCCGGCGACATAGACCGCGAGGAAGCCGCTGCCGCCGACGGCGCCGGTGAAAGAGAAGACGAGGAGCGCCAGCGCCAGCACGAAAATCGGCGTCAGGCCACGATCCGTTTCGAGCCGGCCGACGATCAGGACGATCATCATGCCGCCGAGCAGACCGAGAATGACGCCGAGCCCCATCTGCTGGACGAAGGTTGCGAGCATGGCGAGATTGATGCCGGCATAGCCTTCGCCGCTTGCGAGAAGCTCGACCAGGGCAAGCGTCAGGAAGATCGCCATCGGGTCGTTGGTGCCGGATTCGACTTCCAGCGTGGAACGCACCTTGTCACGGATATTGATGCCGCCGATACGCAGCAGGAAGAAGACGGCGGCCGCATCCGTCGAGGCGACGATGGAGCCGAGCAGCAGGCCCTGCAGCCAGGTGAAGCCAAGCAGCCAGGTGGCGGCAAGGCCGAACAATGCTGCGGTTACGATGACGCCGACGGAGGCAATGGTCAGCGCCGGTGCGGCAGCAAGTTTGAAGGCCTGGATCGGCGTGCCATAGCCGGAATCGAAGAGGATGATGGCAAGCGCCAGCGAGCCGAGGATATAGGCGAGATAGTTGTTGGAGAATTCAATGCCGAGGCCGTCGGTGCCGGCAGCAAGGCCGATCATCAGGAAGAGCAGCAGCAAGGGAGCACCGAAGCGGAAGGCGAGGAGGCTGGAGAAGGCCGCAATGAGAATGAGGACCGTGCTGATCAGCACGATGACGTAAAATGCCTCCACCTTGTCTTCCCCTTTCCGTGCGCCGATGCCGGGCCAAAACCCGGAATGCGAAAATCCCTTCGTCATCCCATGATGCAGTCTTGCCGGCCACATTGGCAAATATGGCCTTATTCAGAGGAAAGCTTTACGACCGAAGCCCGCTCTGACGACTGCGACGTCATGGTGTGATGCGCTTTTGCCAGAACGGCGAAGCGGCTTGGAATGCCCTCGGAGACTTCCTACCCAAAATTTATTGTTAAATCTGGACCATAGCAGGGCAGGGAGGGCAAAGATTGGGGCGTTTTGAAGGGCAACTGCGATTGGCGTTACTGAAACCCCAGAACGCATTTCGAAATTGACAATAAGTCATTCTGCAGCCCGAAACGTTTAAATTCACGGATAGCGATGAAGTGCTCATGAATGCTTTGGCCCATACTGAAAGGCTCGCGCCGAATGAGTAAGGGTATCGATACCGCCGCTCACACATCCACGCGCTTGAAATAGATTGGATAGTCGATCACCAGCCCATCCTCGTCCACCGGAAGATCGACGGTGAAATCCCTGTCTTCGGCGGCGTAGCGATAGAGTTTCTCCGGTACGATGCAGGCGTAGTGCTGACCGTCTCGTACCGGCTCGAAAGTGTCGAACGGGATATAGAGCATGGAAAGCCTGGCGGTTCCGCTTTCCGGGGCCATCTCCAGCCGGCGGATCGGCAGGCTGTTGGTGAAGGGCGAGCCGTAGAGGTCGATATCGATGCAGCCATCGAATTGCGGCAGGGGCTCGCCATCCTCGGTGCGCCAATGCCCCTTGCCGTCCGACAGCAGCGCGAGACGGCGTCCATCGGTGGTTTCGACGGAAAAGGAAAGAACGGCCCAGCCGGCGGAGCAGTCTATGCGGTAGGAGACGCCGTAGGGCGTGCCGCCGCGTCCGCCAATGATAATGCCGGCGGCGCGGATGGCCGCGGCGCCGGCATTAGGGATGGGAGCGACTGTGAGATGCTCCAGCCCGTCTCCTTCCATGGGACGCCAGCGGACTGTCGTCGGAAGGAGCGGGCGGAAGGTCACGATCAGATCAGCTTTGCGAAGGCAACTGCCGTGTCGGACATGCGGCTGGAGAAGCCCCATTCGTTGTCGTACCACGACAGGACGCGCACGAAGTTGCCTTCCATGACCTTGGTCTGGTCGGTCGCGAAGATCGACGAGTGGCTGTCATGGTTGAAGTCGCGGGAAACCAGCGGCTCGTCGGTGTAGCCGAGGATGCCCTTCAGCTTGCCGTTCGAAGCAGCCTTGATGGCCTCGTTGATTTCGCCGACCGTCGTTGCCTTCTTGGCCACGAACTTGAAGTCGACAACCGAGACGTTCGGGGTGGGAACGCGGATCGAGGTGCCGTCAAGCTTGCCCTTCAGATGCGGCAGAACGAGACCAACGGCCTTTGCGGCACCGGTCGAGGTCGGGATCATGGACAAGGCTGCGGCGCGGGCGCGGTACAGGTCCTTGTGCATGGTGTCGAGCGTCGGCTGGTCGCCGGTGTAGGAATGGATTGTCGTCATGAAGCCGTGGTCGATGCCGACGGCGTCGTCGAGAACCTTGACGACCGGCACCAGGCAGTTCGTGGTGCAGGAAGCGTTGGAGATGACCATGTGCTCCCTGGTGAGCTGGTCGTGGTTGACGCCGAAAACGACGGTCAGGTCGGCGCCGTCGGCAGGAGCCGAAACGATGACGCGCTTGGCGCCGGCCGTCAGGTGAGCGGCGGCCTTGTCGCGGGCCGTGAAGATGCCCGTGCATTCCATGGCGATGTCGACGCCGAGTTCCCGGTGCGGCAGCGTTGCCGGATCCTTGATCGCGGTGACCTTGATCGGCTTGCCGCCGCCAACGATGATCGTGTCGCCTTCGACCTTCACTTCGGCCGGGAACTTGCCGTGGATGGAATCGTAACGCAGCAGGTGAGCGTTGGTCTCGACCGGGCCGAGGTCGTTGATGGCAACGACTTCGATGTCGGTGCGTCCCGATTCGACGATTGCGCGCAGTACGTTACGGCCGATGCGGCCAAAACCGTTGATGGCTACTTTTACAGTCATTGAAATTCACTCCCGTTCACTCAGGGTGTTTATCTATTGGATTTGAGAGCGCTTGTCAGCGCCCTCAGGAAAGCTTTGCCTCAGCAGCGGCGACGACGGCTTCCGTCGTGATGCCGAAGTGCTTGTAGACGTCCTTGTACGGGGCCGAAGCGCCGAAGCTCTTCATGCCGACGAAGGCGCCTTCCGGCCCGATGAAGGCATCCCAGCCTTCGCGGACGCCGGCTTCGACAGCGATCTTGACCGGCGAGTTGCCGATGACATCCTTGCGGTAGGCTTCAGGCTGCTCGAAGAAGAGTTCGGTGCAGGGAACGGAAACGACGCGCGTGGAGACGCCCTTGCCTTCGAGAACCGTGCGGGCGGCAACGGCGAGTTCGACTTCGGAGCCCGACGCGAAGATCGTCACCTTGGCGTCGGCATTGCCGGCCAGCGTGTAGGCGCCCTGTTCGCAGAGGTTCTTTTCGCTGTACTCGGTACGGGCGGCCAGCAGGTTCTGACGGGTCAGGGCGAGGCCGGACGGACGGTTGGTCGTCTTGATGGCGATCTGCCAGCATTCGGCCGTTTCCGTGGCGTCCGCCGGGCGGAAGAGCTGCAAATTCGGGATAGCGCGCAGGCTGGCGACCTGCTCGACCGGCTGGTGGGTCGGGCCGTCTTCGCCGACGCCGATGGAATCATGCGTCAGGACGTGGATGGCGCGGATGCCCATCAGGGCGGCAAGACGCAGCGACGGGCGGCAATAATCCGAGAAGATCAGGAAGCCGCCGCTGTAGGGGATGAGACCACCGTGCAGCGCGATACCGTTCATCGCGGCAGCCATGCCGTGTTCGCGGATACCCCAGTGCATGTAGCGGCCGGAGAAATCGGTCGGGGTGATCGACTTCATCTGGCTGGTCTTGGTGTTGTTCGACGGCGTCAGGTCGGCGGAGCCGCCGATCGTTTCCGGAACGAAGCCGTTGATGACTTCGAGCGCATCTTCCGATGCCTTGCGGGTGGCGACCGTCGGCTTGGTTTCGGCGAGCTTCTTCTTGTAGTCGCTGATGGCGGCGTCGAATCCAGCGGGCAGCTTGTGATCGAAGCGGCGGGTGAATTCAGCCTTCTTGGCTGCGTCGGCTGCGGCAAGGCGGCCTTCCCAGGCTTCGCGGGTGCCGATGGAGCGTTCGCCGGCGGCGCGCCATTCACCGAGGACGTCGTTCGGGATGACGAAGGGCTCGTAGGGCCAGTCGAGTGCGACGCGGGTCGCAGCGATTTCCTCAGCGCCAAGCGGCGAGCCATGGACCTTGTGCGTGCCCTGCTTGTTCGGAGCGCCGAAGCCGATGATCGTCTTGCAGGCGATCAGCGTCGGGCGGTCGGACTTATGTGCGGCTTCGATGGCGGCTGCGATGGCGGCCTGGTCGTGACCGTCGATTTCGATGGTGTTCCAGTGAACGGCCTTGAAGCGGGCAACCTGATCGGTCGAATCCGAAAGCGAGACAGCGCCGTCGATGGTGATGGAGTTGTTGTCCCAGAAGAGGATCAGCTTGTTGAGCTTGAGGTGGCCGGCAAGCGCGATCGCCTCATGGCTGATGCCTTCCATCAGGCAGCCGTCGCCGCACATGGCATAGGTGTAGTGATCCTGCAGCTCGGGGCCGAATTCCTCGCGCAGCTTGCGCTCGGCGATCGCCATGCCGACGGCATTGGCAATGCCCTGTCCGAGCGGACCGGTTGTGGTTTCGATACCGGTGGCGTGGCCATATTCCGGATGGCCTGCGGTCTTGGAGCCGAGCTGGCGGAAGCGCTGGAGCTCTTCGACCGTCATGTCCGGATAGCCGGTGAGATAGAGAACCGAGTAAAGCAGCATCGAGCCGTGGCCGGCCGACAGGACGAAACGGTCACGGTCCGGCCAATGGGGGTTCTTCGGATCAAAGCGCAGATATTTGCCAAAGAGAACGGTGGCGACATCGGCCATCCCCATCGGCAAACCGGGGTGACCGGAATTGGCCTTCTCGACAGCATCCATGGCAAGGAAACGGATCGCATTCGCCATCCGATCGTGTTGTTCGCGAGAGTTCATGGGTTTTTCCGCAATGTTCCGGGTTCGAGGGATGACCGCACGCTTGGGAGGGAGGCCATCGGTTGAAAGGCGGATGAAGGGAAGGCGCTCTTCCGAACGCCATTTCCAACGTCGCCTCAGGCGGCTGAGACATAGCAGCTAGGGCGAGCAAGTCAACAAATCGAGGGCTCAATCCGGCCCCTCAGAGGCAATTTTTTGACATTTGCCCGTTCACTTTTACAAAAGACGACAATCATGCGACAGGGCCTGTGTGGCGGGCAAAGGTGGCGTTCATCCACAGAATAGGGGGGCTGCCACATGACGGCCTTTATTGACGTGCTGTTGCCGAGTTGAATATTGTTGCGAAATCAGACAAGTGGCCGGATGTTTTGATTCGGGGCCTCGCGCGGAGAAGCGAAGGGTATGACACCTTCAGGCAAAACGGTGGACGCGGCGCTCGCCCAGTTGCGCCAGGCGCTCTCGACTTTGGAGAGCGCCCTCGACGGACGGTTCGAGCGGGAACGGGCGCAGAGCGATATAGAAGGCGAGGTGCGGCGGGTTCATGCCGACCGTTCGCGTCTTGCGCAGGAATTGGATCAGGCCGAGTTCCGTGCGAACCGGCTCGAAGAGGTCAATCGTGAAGTGTCGCGCCGGCTGGTTACGGCGATGGAAACCATAAGAGCCGTGCTGGACCGCTGATCTCTCGGGAGGCAGCCGGCGAAGCGCGGCAATGATCGGAAAGTCGAATGGCACAAGTAACGGTAACGATCGACGGCAAAGCCTACCGGATGGCCTGCGAAGAGGGCCAGGAAGAGCATCTGACGGATCTCGCCAGCCGTTTCGATCGTTACGTCCTGCATTTGAAGAGCCAGTTCGGCGAAATCGGCGACCTCAGGCTGACCGTCATGGCCGGCATCATGATCATGGACGAGGTATCGGAGCTGACACGCCGTGTCTCCACGCTTGAAGCCGAGCTGCAATCGCTCACCAGCAATCGCGACACGACGCTTGCCGCCAATGCCCGCGCCGAGGAAACGCTGGCGAGCGTCATCGACGAGGTGACGACGCGCATCCATGGCATTACCGAGAAGCTTCTGGAGCGGCCGGGCGTCGAGCAGGCTTGAGTTTATTTTCTGCGGATGCCGGCCGTCCGCCACTGGCATCCGGCCCGAAAGCTCTTTATATAGTTCAGGCGGTCTGCGCTTCCCGACAGGAACCACAATCCCTGGGGCCATACTCGATCCAAAGGGAGCTGTCCCTGACCAGGCCTGTGGGCCTGGACACACGGTGCCCACCTACGTTTGTAGGCGCCCAGGATCGTAAACATCCATCGGTTGTCGTGGATCGCTCTTCAAATTTTCCGGCTGATGGCCGATTTTCCGGCCGATAGCAAAGGAAGGCGCCGCGCAGTTCTTTTGCCGCGCTGGCGCCACTCCTCCTCCCCTTGACTTTTCAAGCGTCCCTAGCTTTTCGAGCGCAAGTAGGCACCGCGTTCGAGTTCCGCGCGGTTGATCGCGCTACGCAGCCGCAGCAGATCCTTGCGGGCGATCAGCCCGACGAGGCGGCCAGTCTGTGGTTCGACGACGGGAACGCGTCCCGTATCGGCCTGGATCATGATGTCGGCGACGCGGCCGACCGTATCCTCCGCATGGGCGACGGGAAGCGACGTATCCGAGATCACGTCATAGAGCGACTGGTCCATGAGCTCCGGCTCGCCCTGCCAGCGCAGGGCATCGGCGCGCGAGATCATGCCGACGAGGCGATCATTGTCGCCGACGACGGGATAGAAGCGATGCGCATCCGGCCGATCCGTCATCTGCGCCAGCGCTTCCGACAGCCGCATGGACGCCGGCAAGGTATCGACCTTGGCGATCATGATGTCGCGGGCGCGGGTGAGCTCGAACGGGTCGATGCCATATTCGCGGGTGATGTGCTGGCCGCGCCGGGCAATCTTTTCCGTCAGAATGGATCGTTTCAGCAGCAGCACCGTGACGGCATAGGCCGCTACGGTGGCGGCAAGCAGGGGCACCAGCGCGCTCGTATCTCCCGTCAGCTCGACGGCGAAGAAGGTGCCTGTCAGCGGGGCGCGCATCGTGCCGCCCATCATCGCTGCCATGCCCAGCATCGCCCAGAAGCCGGGATCGCCGGGCAGGACAAGGCCGACCAGCCAGCCGAGCGCGCCGCCAAGGATGAGCAGCGGCGCCAGGACGCCGCCCGACGTGCCCGAAGACAGCGCGACCAGCCAGATGCCCGCCTTGACCAGCAGGATCGCAAGCACGGCGCCGACTGCGATGCGGCTGTGCAGGAGATCGGCGATGATGTCGTAACCGACACCGAGCGAGCGGGGCTCGATCAACCCGCCAAACCCGACGACGAGGCCGCCGAGCGCCGGCCACCACATCCAGTGGATCGGCAGCTTTTCGAAAGCGTCCTCGATCTTATAGAGAAGGGTCGTCAGCAGGCCGGATTGCAGGCCCGCGACAATGCCGAGGCCGGTAGCGAGGAGGATGCCCCACCAGGAGAGCGCCATATCGAAATGGGCGGGAAACAATGCACCGCTGCCGATCAGCAACGGACGCCAGACGACGGAAACGCAGGCTGCGACCGCGACGGGAATGAAGCTGCGCGGCTTCCATTCGAAGAGCAACAGTTCGACGGCGAGCATGACGGCGGCGATCGGTGTGCCGAAGACCGCGGTCATGCCGGCTGCGGCGCCGGCGACGAGCAGGGTCTTGCGTTCAGCGGCACTCATATGGAAGAGCTGCGCAAAGAGCGAGCCGATAGCGCCGCCGGTCATGATGATCGGGCCTTCCGCGCCGAAGGGGCCGCCGGAGCCGATCGAGATTGCCGACGACAGCGGCTTCAGTACCGCCACTTTCGGCGACATGCGGCTTCCGCCGATCAGGATTGCCTCGATGGCTTCTGGAATGCCGTGGCCGCGGATCTTTTCCGAACCGTATCGCGCCATGAGGCCGATGACGAGGCCGCCGAGAATGGGAGCGGCGACCATCCAGGGTGAGCGCGTCACCACAGCAAAGGATAGCGGTTCGGTGCTGATCTTGAACAGCCAAACGGCATTGCTGACGAGCGCGATGAGGTTGATCAGCACCCAGGCGGCGAATGCGCCGCCGGTGCCTACGACGAGCGCCATGGCAATCAGGACCAGGACACGCTTGTCCGTGGTGAAATCGCCGTTGTCCTTGCGGGAGGCCCCGCCGGAGAAATCGTGGCTGTGACTTTGTTGGGTAGTGCTGTCCTGCATTGGGGGCCTTCTGTGCTAAGCGTGCGCGGCCATCCTTCAGCCGTTCCGCGCTTCGAGATGGCAAATATATCGTAATGCGATATAAATCAACTGGGATCGCGAGCAGCGGCAAAGAGGATGATTTGATGGTGCGACGTTTGAATGAAACCCTTTCGCAGGCGGATTACGAGGCGCTTGCGACGTTGCGCCATACCCTGCGCAAGTTCATGGATTTCAGCACCTCGGCAGCGCATGAGGCGGGTTTGCCCCCCCAGCAGCATCAGGCGCTGCTTGCCATCCGGGGAAACCGCGCCGGCGAGGCGATGACGATCGGCATGCTGGCGGAAAAGCTGCTGATTGCGCCGCATACGGCGACGGAGCTTGTGGGGCGGCTGATTGATGGCGGCTATGTTACCCGCCATCCCGATCCCGCCGACAAGCGCCGCCAGACTTTGCAATTGACGGAGAAGTCCGAAGAGGTTCTTCAGCGGCTCAGCTCGATCCATCTGGCCGAAATTCGCGATATGGCGCCGAGGCTGATCGAGATTCTCACGCATCTGCAGGCGGGCGTCCAAGACAGATGAGGATGCCATCGCCGCTACCGGTCGGCGATGGCGCTGGAAATCATTGACCGAGGCGGATGCCGCCGTCACAAATCAGCGTGTGGCCGCTGGTAAAGCCGTTGCCGATCAGGAAGGCGATGGCCTCGGCTATTTCCCCAGGCCGGCCGACGCGACCGACGGGCGTACGGGCTGCAAAGCTGGCAAATGTCGGCTCTTTCTGATCCGCGCTCAGGAAATCCCACCAGGGCGTGTCGACGACTCCCGGCGAAATGCAGTTCACCCGGATCGGCTTGAGCTCGACAGCCAGAATCGGCGCGAGCGCGGCAATGGCGGCATTGATGGCCCCCAGTCCCGCCGTTCCAGGCATGGCGGCCTGTGCCGATACGGCGGAGACGAAGGTGATGCTGCCCTGCTTCGACAGATAGGGCAGGCAGGCCTGGGCACAGGCGAAATGCGCCATCGTCTTCTGCTCGAAGCCTTTCCTGACATCGGCGAGATCGACCGTGGCGAAGGGGCCGGCGCCGTTGCCTCCGCCCAATGCCAGGACGAGATGGTCGAGCGGGCCGATCGCCGCGAAGGCGGCGGGAAGACCGGCGAGGTCGGCGGCATCCATGACGGCTGCGGCGACGTCGCCGTCTAGGTTCTCCGCTGCTGCACGCAGCTTTGCGGCATCGCGGCCGGTGATCGTGACCCGATATCCTTTTTCGAGAAGATGGGCGGCGGCCGCAAGGCCGATACCGGATGAACCACCGACAATTACGGCATGTTGAGACGACATGGGTGTCTCCTTTCTAAAGGGGGAGTGGGTAAAGAGCTCAGGCCTGGCCGGTAAGGCTCTGGCTGAGTGTCCGCAGGCTGCTGCGCGCGGCTGCGTCGTAGGCCTGGGCATCGGCGCGTGAAGGACGAAGCCCGTCGAAATAGAGACCGGTGCGTCCGTCCAGAGCATCGCTCATTGCGAGATTGAGGATGGCATCGGCGCCCTGCTCGACTGTGCTTAGCGGCGCAACGCCAGCCTGACGCACCATCGTCGTATCCATATAGGTCGCCGGATGGAGGCAATTGACGGTGATGCCGGAACCCATCAGTTCCTCGGCAAGATCGAAGGTGAAGATGATCTGCGCCAGTTTGCTCTGACAATAGGCGCGCACGCCGCTGTAGCCGCGCGTCAGCATAACGTCGTCGAAGTCGATAGGCTGCTGGCCGACGGAAGACACATTGACGATGCGGGCCGGGCTGCCCGCCCGCAATAGCGGCAGCAGTCGGCGCGTCAGCAGGAAACCGGCTAAATAATTGACGGCAAAACGCAGCTCGTGTCCGTCGCGGCTTGTCTTGCGCCCCGCATCGCCGCCGCTGGTGCCGATGCCGGCGTTGTTGATCAGGATGTCGAGACGATCATGATCGCGCTCGATAGCATCGGCCAGAGTCCGGACCTCATCCAGCGAGGAGAAATCCGCAAGGTAGAAGGCCGCTTTTCCGCCCGCATCGCGGATGCGGGAAACCAGAGTTTCGGCTCGCACCTCGTTTCGGCCGTGCACTAGCACGAAGGCGCCCGCTGCCGCCAGCCTTTCGGCAACCCGGCGGCCGACGCCATCGGTCGAACCGGTGATTAGGACTGTCTTACCGCTCATGTTCATCGCATTCGTCTCCACATCAACGACGAACTGATATTTGGCAGCTTACGGAGGCTGCAAACAGTTCTGACTTTATCCTAGTATCGATCCTGCTATGATAAGGGATGACCATCAATCCAAACCAGACCATTCTGGAAGCCAGGCGCCGCGAGTTCGGCGCCTTCCTGCGTTCCAGGCGAGAGAAGCTGACGCCGGCAGGCGTCGGGCTTCCGGAAGGGTTTCGGCGCCGGACGCCTGGGCTCAGGCGCGAGGAAGTGGCACTTCTCGCCGGTGTCGGGACCACCTGGTATACGTGGCTGGAACAGGGCAGGGATGTGCGTGCCTCCGCGGAGGTTCTTGGAGCACTGGCGGATGCCTTGCGGCTTGATCCGGCCGAGCGGCGCCACCTCTTCACTCTCAGCGATCGATCTTCAGCGGATCAGCCGTCGCACGGGCCGGAGGATGTGCCCGATGCACTGCGGCGGATGCTTGCAAGCCTTGCCGGCCAGCCGGCCTATGTTCTCGGCCGTCGCTGGGACGTATTAGCCTGGAATGCGGCGGCTGTCGCACTTTTCGGCGATTACGGCCTGTTGCAGGGCGACGCGCGCAACAGCGTCCATCGCGTGTTTACCGATCAGACCCATCGGCAGCTTCTCGTCGATTGGGAGAGCGTGGCGGCGAATTCGCTAGCGATGTTTCGCGCCGACAGCGCCCGCTATGCCGGCGATCCCGATTTCGAACGGCTGATTGCCACCTTAATGCGGGCAAGCCCCGAGTTCCGCGCCTGGTGGCCGAGACAGGACGTGTTGCAGCCCCTTGCCGGGCACAAGCGGCTGCGCCACCCTGAAGGCGGGCTGATGACATTCGAATATACCGCGCTGGCGGTCATGGACCGGCCCGATATGAAGCTGGTGGTCTATACGCCGCTTGACGAGGATGGGACGAGCGGCAGGCTGAAGGAACTGCTGCGCCGGAACAGCATCGCCTAGCTTTCAGCTTTCCAGATCGTTTTTCAGCCGATCGAGGATGGACAGCGCGTGGCCGGCATAGGCGCTGATCCAGCGGTCGTGAATCTGCTTGATCGGAAGGCTGTTCAGATGGTTCCAGCGCTCGCGGCCATCCTTCCTGGCGATCACGAGATTGGCTTCTTCCAGCACTTTCAGGTGCTGCATGACAGTGCAGCGGTCCATATCCGTGAAGGCTTCGCAGAGCATGCCGGTCGTGCGCGGAGCATCCTTGAGCAGATCGAGGATCTCGCGCCGGCGACGATGCGCAAGGGCCTTGAAAATGAGGTCGCCGTCCGATTCGTTTGACATGTTATATTTTTATAACATAATGGGGCTGCTCGCAATGGAGCGATAGCGACAAACGGACAACGGAGCAGATGTCATGACATTGAATGTTCGGATTTCAGGACGGATCGGCCGCAAGGTTGACGAAGTCTTCGATGCGGTCGTCAATCCGAAGAAGCTTTCGAGCTATTTTACGACGGTCGGCGGGGCGAGTGCGCCGCTCGTGGCGGGGACTACGGTCATCTGGTGGAACAAGGCGCCCGTCGAGGTCAATCAAGTGGAGGAAAACAAGCGCATCGTCTTTCACTGGGATGGCGGCACCGGCGAGGATGGCGTTCGTTACAGGACGAAGGTGGAGATGACCTTCGACGCCCTCGAGGACGGCGGTACGCTTGTGATCATCGAAGAATCCGGCTGGCGCGAAGACGAGGCCGGCCGTCGCGGCACCTATCTGAATTGCGAGGGGTGGACGCAGATGCTCTGCTGCATGAAGGCCTTCGTCGAATACGGCATCAACCTGCGTGAAGGGTTCTTCCTCAGCGAAATGCGTGGCGAACCGGCGGAAGCGCCGGATCGCTGAAAATGCCCGGATACAGTGAAGGGCTCCCTCGGCTCATCCACGCAAACTGGCGTGGATGAGCCGATTTTGTATTTGCCGCTGCGCCCCAATCTCTCATTCCGCGATCCGGTTGACTGGGTAAGACGGAGATCTACTTAGCGTCGTGACGCGCTCTGGGGTATCCGGCAAAATCTGCTTTTCCGGCGCCTATGCGGCGACACGGAGATCTCCGTTCGAAAGGCGCGGCAGGGCAGGTGACCGGGCAGCCGATTCCTGATACGGAGCTGCACTCGGGGGTGGGAGCAAGGATCACTTTTGCGCGTAGGGATGAGCTCAAAAGCCGGGGAAATGACAAAATCCTTTGAATAACGGCGGATTCATTGCTGGCGGAACAGGGGTCTGCGCCAAAATTGCCTAATTTTAGAACGATGGGAGCGCGCGTCATAACGGGCCTGTGAAAGAAGTGTATACGGCGACGCGCAAACACATCGCCGGTGTTACTGGACATCCGAACAATCGGGACCGAGAAGGTCAATATAAACAGGTAGAGCATGTCGAGCCCAATCGATCTGGAAAATGCCGATGAGGAATTGGAAGAGAGTCGCGGTATCGTCGGTCTGCTGAACCGCTACCGGACCCTGATCGTCGCTCTTCTTACCGTCGCCGTCTTCTGCATCGCCGGTTATGCGATCTACGACCTGACCACCGAAGTGCGCTACGACGACGTCGTTCACGCCTTGACGACGACGAAGATCTCGTCGGTACTGCTGGCGCTGCTGTTCACCGGCCTGAGTTTCGTCTCCCTGATCTATTATGACCAGAACGCGCTGGAATATATCGGCAAGCGGCTGCCGTTCCCGCATGTGGCGCTGACCTCCTTCAGCGCCTATGCGGTCGGCAATACCGCGGGCTTCGGCGCGCTCAGCGCCGGTGCGATCCGCTACCGCGCCTATACCCGGCTCGGGCTGTCGCCCGACGACATCACCCGCGTCATCGCCTTCGTCACGCTCGCCTTCGGTCTTGGTCTTGCGGCCGTGGGAGCTATCGCGCTCCTGGTCATCGCCGACGAGATCGGCCCGCTGATCAGCGTCGATGGGTTGTGGCTGCGGCTGATCGCCATCGTCATTCTTGCGGCGCTGGCTTTCGTCGTCTATGCCGGCCGCAATGGCCACGAGGTCCGCATCGGACCGATCGCCGTGCGCCTGCCGGATTCGCGCACCTGGTCGCGGCAGTTCCTCGTCACCGCATTCGATATCGCAGCATCGGCCTCCGTGCTCTATGTGTTGCTGCCGGAAACCTCCATCGGATGGCCGGGCTTCTTCGCCATCTATGCCATCGCTGTCGGCCTTGGCGTGCTCAGCCATGTTCCGGCCGGTTTCGGCGTTTTCGAGACGATCATCATCGCCTGGCTCGGCAGCTCGGTGAATGAAGATGCCGTGCTGAGTTCGCTCGTCCTCTATCGCGTCATCTACAACGTCATTCCTCTCATCATCGCAATCGCCGCAGTATCGGTGGCGGAGCTGCGCCGTTTCGTGGATCATCCGGCGGCTTCCAGCATGCGCCGCATCGGCGCCCGCCTCATGCCGCAGCTATTGTCGGCCTTCGCGCTGCTGCTCGGCATGATGCTGGTCTTCTCGAGCGTGACGCCGACGCCGGACCAGAACCTGATCGTCCTGTCCGATTACCTGCCGCTGTCGCTTGTCGAAAGTGCGCACTTCCTTGCGAGCCTTCTCGGGCTTGCGATCATCGTGGCGGCGCGCGGTCTCAGCCAGCGCCTCGACGGCGCCTGGTGGGTGTCGAGCTTTTCAGCGCTGCTGGCCCTGTTCCTGTCGCTGCTGAAGGCCATCGCTGTTGTCGAGGCCGGATTGCTGGCCTTCTTCGTCTTCAGCCTCGTCATCAGCCGTCGCCTGTTCAGTCGGCCTGCTTCGCTGCTCAACCAGACGCTGACGGCCGGCTGGCTGACGGCCATCGCAGTGATCTGCATCGGTGCCATCGTGGTCCTGTTCTTCGTGTACCGCGATGTCGGATACAGCAATCAGCTCTGGTGGCAGTTCGAGTTCGCCGACGAGGCGCCGCGCGGCCTTCGCGCGGCACTCGGCATCTCCATCCTATCGTCTGCGATCGCAATCTTCAGCCTCCTGCGTCCCGCAACCAAGCGCCTGGAGCCGGTGACCGACGATGCGGTGGCGCGTGCCGTCGAAATCGTCCGCAAACAGGGCGTGGCCGACGCCAATCTGGTGCGCATGGGCGACAAGAACATCATGTTCTCGGAAAAGGGCGATGCCTTCATCATGTACGGCAAGCAGGGCCGCTCGTGGATTGCGCTCTTCGATCCGGTCGGTCCGCGCCAGGCGCTGCCCGATCTCATCTGGCGTTTCGTCGAGACCGCGCGCGCGGCAGGCTGCCGTTCGGTGTTCTACCAGATTTCGCCGGCGCTTCTGTCCTATTGCGCGGATGCGGGCCTGCGTGCCTTCAAGCTCGGCGAATTGGCCGTGGTCAACCTCGCCAATTTCGAGCTCAAGGGCGGCAAATGGGCCAACCTTAGGCAGACCGCGAGCCGCGCGGTTCGCGACGGACTAGAATTTGCCGTTATCGAGCCTCAAGATATACCCAGGTTCATGGATGAGCTTACCCATGTATCCGATACATGGCTTGCCGATCACAATGCCAAGGAAAAGGGCTTCTCGCTTGGTGCGTTCGATCCGGAATACGTGTGTTCGCAACCGATCGGCGTGTTGAAAAAGGATGGTAAAATCGTCGCTTTTGCGAATATTCTGATGACGGAAACCAAGGAGGAGGGATCCGTCGACCTGATGCGTTTTTCGCCCGAGGCCCCCAAGGGTTCGATGGATTTTCTGTTCGTGCAGATCCTCGAATATCTTAGGGAACAGGGCTTTCACCGCTTCAACCTCGGCATGGCGCCGCTATCGGGCATGTCGAGACGGGAATCGGCGCCGGTATGGGACAGGGTCGGGGGGACCGTCTTCGAGCACGGCGAGCGCTTTTACAATTTCAAAGGGCTTCGTGCCTTCAAATCCAAATTCCATCCCGAATGGCAGCCGCGCTATCTGGCGGTTTCGGGAGGTGTCAGTCCAATGATCGCGTTGATGGATGCCACATTCCTCATCGGGGGCGGACTTAAGGGGGTCGTGAGGAAATGATCTTGAAATACGCAATGTCATTGGCTTTCGCATGCATCTTGTCGATGAGCCTGCTGGTGTCGGGTCCGGCGCGCGCGGAAG